>NZ_JBFPKO010000190.1:0-315 GCF_040948765.1 Paraburkholderia sp. BR10923
CGGTCGGCCCCGTCAGCAGCACGCGATTGTCGCCCGACTCCGATTCAAGCATTGCAAAATGCAGCGCGGTTCTGAGCCGGCGCAGGCTTTCAATCGACGGGTCGCGCGGAAACTCGCTCGCCAGCAGGAACTTCCCGTCAGCGGGCAGCTTCGGCGCCTTGCCGATGCGCGCGACTTTCGCCTGCGACAGCGGCACGGTCGCGTACACGTTCAGGCCCGTCTGCTCCTCGATCTCCTGCGCGTCGGTCACGCCCCGATAGAGCGCCGTACGCGCGAACGCCGCACCCGCACCCAGAATCAGGCCGCCCAACGCCG
>NZ_JBFPKO010000191.1:0-312 GCF_040948765.1 Paraburkholderia sp. BR10923
TGCGCAACCGCATGGGCGTGTTCAACCTCAGTGAGCAGGGCAAGGCCTATCTGGATCAGAGCGTGGCCACGCAGCGCAGCCTGCTGGAACTGAAGCAGAAGCGCGCGGAAATGAGCGCGATCTACGCACCGGGTCACCCGGCGATCCAGGCGCTCGACCAGCAGATTGGCATGGTGGGCAGCAGGATCGGCAGCCTGTCGCAGCAGGAACAGGCGCTGCCGGAGCTGGAGCAGAATGCGGTACGCCTGACCCGTGACATGAACGTGAACAACGAGCTTTATGTCGGCATGTTGAACAACATGCAACAGCTGA
>NZ_JBFPKO010000192.1:0-303 GCF_040948765.1 Paraburkholderia sp. BR10923
GTGGTAGCGGGCGCTGTCCTTGTCCAGCTGGGCCAGAAACCACAGCCGCTGCTGCGCAAACGACAGCTCAAGCGGCGCCTGGCGCGATACGGCTCCAATGGCCGGCAGCGCCTGCGCTGCCGCGCCGCTCACCGCTCCGGCCATGCCTGCGGCCAGATCGGCCAGCACCGGCCGCGCAAACAGCATCGCCAGCGACAGTTCCACACCCGCAATCTGCGACAGCCGGCTGAGCAGCCGCACAGCCAGCAGCGAATGGCCGCCCAGCTCGAAGAAGTGGTCATGCCGACCGACCCGCTCCAGACC
>NZ_JBFPKO010000193.1:0-294 GCF_040948765.1 Paraburkholderia sp. BR10923
GCATCGAGCGGGCACCTACCACCAGTCCCTCCCGATGCGTCGTCGTGATCGACACCTTGACGCCGAATTCGTACGGCGTACGAACTTTGCCCTTCGCCAGACATTCAACTTCCGGTGCGTGCAGCGCATACAGCTTATTTTTGTCCTTCGTCTTCTGCGTCAGGATTCGCTTCGTGCGGGCAATCAGTTCCTGCAGCTCAGCTCGCCTGTTATCAACCACCGTGTCGAGTTGCCGTTCGACGTCGCGCATGACCCGACCCACCCGCGAGCGCAGGGTGCGCAGTGCCTTTCCCA
>NZ_JBFPKO010000194.1:0-290 GCF_040948765.1 Paraburkholderia sp. BR10923
TTGGCCGGTGGTGCGGAGTCGAAGGCGGCGTAGCCGCCGGAGACGACGCACCACCGGCGGCGCCGGGATGATGGGGTCATAGGATGGCTGGTCGCGTTCAAGAAGAAGCGAACAGCCATGTCCGGAAGCCGAATCACGGACCAGCAGGTCCGCCTCTATATGAGCAAGCGCAAACATCACACTCAGGAAGTCGCTGCTGCCAAGTCGGGCATGAGTTCGCGCACGGCACGGCGAATCGAACGCGATGGCCGGTTACCGTCGCAGAAGCCGCATCGCGATTGGCGCACTCG
>NZ_JBFPKO010000195.1:0-289 GCF_040948765.1 Paraburkholderia sp. BR10923
TGGTGAACAACGACGGCCTGACCATCAAGAACGGCCCGAGCATCACCACGGGTGGCATCGACGCGGGTGGCAGGAAGATCATCAACGTGGCGGCGGGTGTGGACGCTGGCGACGCGGTGAACAAGGAACAGCTCGACGAGGTCGGCAAGACGGCCAGCGCAGGCTGGAACGTGAGCGCGCAGGGCGCGAATGCGACGAACGTGGCGCCGGGCGGCACGGTCGACCTGCAGAACACCGATGGCAACCTCGCGGTGAGCAAGAGCACGGCCGGCAACGACGTGAACTTCGA
>NZ_JBFPKO010000196.1:0-285 GCF_040948765.1 Paraburkholderia sp. BR10923
GCTTTTTCTTGGCCTTCATGATGTTCGGCAGCGTCACGTAGCGCGGCTCGTTCAGGCGCAGATCGGTCGTGACCACGGCCGGCAGCGTCAGCGACAGCGTTTCCGCGCCGCCATCCACTTCACGCGACACCGTCGCCTTGCCATCCGCCACGACCACCTTCGACGCGAACGTCGCCTGCGGCAGGTTCGCCAGCGCGGCGAGCATCTGGCCGGTCTGGTTGGAGTCGTCGTCGATCGCCTGCTTGCCCAGAATGACGAGCGAAGGCTGTTCCTTGTCGACCAGCG
>NZ_JBFPKO010000197.1:0-284 GCF_040948765.1 Paraburkholderia sp. BR10923
CGGCAAACAGTGGTCGTCACGCTTCAAAAAGCCAGGCGACCAACCTGCCAGCAGACTCTCATGGCTGATACAACGCAAGTGGCAAACGGCCAACTCTCTGAAAACGAGTTGTGCAGACCTTCCCTAGTATCCTGGCGGAATGAAAAAACGCAGGCCGTACCCAACGGATGTATCGGATGAAGAGTGGTACTTCGCCGCTCCGTATCTGACCTTGATGAACAAGGACGCACTGCAGCGCCGCTACGAACTGCGCGAGATGTTCAACGCGCTGCGCTGGATCGTAC
>NZ_JBFPKO010000198.1:0-284 GCF_040948765.1 Paraburkholderia sp. BR10923
TGTCGCTGACGCTGCCGGCCGTGGTCACGACCGATCTGCGCCTGAACGAGCCGCGCTACGTGACGCTGCCGAACATCATGAAGGCCAAGAAAAAGCCGCTGGAAACGGTGAAGCCCGAAGACCTCGGTGTCGATGTCACGCCGCGTCTGAAGACGCTGAAGGTCGCCGAGCCTCCGAAGCGCTCCGCCGGTGTGAAAGTGCCGGACGTGAAGACGCTGGTCGAGAAGCTGAAGACCGAAGCCAAGGTGCTGTGAGGAGACGCAAGAAATGACGAATCTGGTTAA
>NZ_JBFPKO010000199.1:0-282 GCF_040948765.1 Paraburkholderia sp. BR10923
GCACCTCAGGTGAGCGCCGGAAGTGCCGGGCGAAACTGGAAACTTGCAGCAGATAGGCCTTCTGGGTGTTGTCTGCAAGGTTGCGGATCTGCATGTCATGCAGCATGCGTTTGCGCAGCGGTGTCATAGCGAACCTCCTGAAACAGTGAATGGAGTGCCCGATCGGGCACTTCCATACTGCTCCAGGCGGCTGGCCTGCCATGCCGGCGGTTCGGCAGTAGACCACCGTGCTGCCTGAACGTCAGGCATTGACGTCAGCCATTCCCCCCACTACCGCTTCAG
>NZ_JBFPKO010000019.1:0-171804 GCF_040948765.1 Paraburkholderia sp. BR10923
TCCACTGCGGCAGGATCACGAGGTTGGCGAAGAAGATCGCGTAGGCGACCGAAATCGCAATCGTGCCGCCGAGGAAGTTACGTCTGGCGAAAAGCCGCAGGTTGACGATCGGCTTTTCCTCGGTCAATTCCCAGATCAGGAAAAACAGGAAGCTGACCGCGGCGACGATCATCAGCGCCCAGATCACCGGCGAGCTGAACCAGTCGAGGTCGCGGCCCTTGTCGAGCATGATCTGCAGCGGTGCGACCCATGCGATCAGCGAGATCAGGCCGACCTTGTCGATCGGGAGTTTGCGGGCCGGCGTCTCGCGATCGCGGTAGATCGCCCAGATCGCGCCCGCGGCAAACAGGCCGACCGGCACGTTGATGTAGAAGATCCACGACCAGCTGTAGCTGTCGGTGATCCAGCCGCCGAGCGCCGGACCCGCGATCGGCCCGACCGTCGCGGTCATCGCCCACAACGCCAGCGCGTTCGAACTTCTTTCCTTCGGAAACGACGCGAGCAGCATGGCCTGCGACAACGGCACCAGCGGCCCCGCCACCGCGCCCTGCACGACGCGGGCGACGAGCAGTACCAGCAGGTTCGGAGCGAGTCCGCACGCCGCCGATGACAGCACGAACAGCAGAATCGCCCAGACAAACAGCTTGACCTGGCCGATGCGCTGCGTGAGCCACCCCGTCAACGGAATCGACACCGCGTTGGCCGCGGCAAACAGCGTAATAACCCATGTGCCTTCGTCGATCGACACGCCGAGGTTGCCCGACAGCGTCGGAATCGCGACGTTGGCGATCGACGAATCGAGCACGTTCATGAAGGTCGCGAGCGCCACGGCGAACGTGCCGATGGCGAATTTCGCGCCAGTCAGCTGGGCCGGCGCGGCCGGGTTGGTCGATGGGTTCATTGCAACTCCTCGTCTCGGTTCGAAGCGCCCTTCGATTGCGGGCTGATATCTGATATGTCAGATAATCGAATAAAAAAAATGCCGCCTAGTCGTTCAGCAGTCTGGACAGCAGCACGTTCAACGTATCGAAGTCCGACTTCGAGAAGTGCGAGAGCCGCTCGCTCCAAGCGCCACGGGTGACTCGGACATTGCGGGCGGCGACGGCCTGCCCTTCCCGGGTCAACGACACGTCCACGTGACGGCGATCCCTCTCGTTACGCGCGCGCTCGATCAGTCCGCTCTTTTCGAGCTTGTCCAGCACCCGGGTCATCCGGGCCGGGGGGATACCTGCCTGTTTCGAAAGTGCGGCCGGCGTTGTGACGTTGCCGCGCGCAAGCGTGAGCAGGACGCCGCGCGCCTGCAGGTTCAGCCCTGCATCCGCGAGCCCCGATCTGAGCTCGCTTCCAATCAGCTGACGCGCCTGACCCAGCACAGACACCAGCTTTTGCGCGCGCTCAAAGTCTTCGTTGGTCGAATCGTCCATCGGTCGTCTCCAAGATATCTGACTTCAGCTTATTTGACTATGCAGATTTGAGCAAGCGGATTTGTTCGCCAGATGCGCCACATGGTGTAAAAACTGAATTGCGCCGCCAGCGACAATCGACGCCATTTCATGTGGCTACATGTGGCTATGATGTTCTGGCGGGGATTCGACCGCCGCTTTCTTTTCAGGAAGACAGAATCATGACTGACAACCCGCTTACTTCAGGTATCGATCACGTCGGACTCACGGTCCGCGATCTGAACCTCACACGCGACTTCTTCGTGAAGTGCCTCGGCTGGAAACAGGTTGGCGAACGGCCCGCTTACCCGGCGGCGTTCGTATCGGACGGACACGTGATGTTGACGCTGTGGCAGGTCACCGACCCGAGCCGCATCGTCGAATTCGATCGCAAGGTTCATGTCGGACTTCATCATCTTGCGTTGCGCGTGAGCAGCGAGGAAGCGCTCACCGATATATTCGCGCGCGTATCGGCGTGGCCCGGCGTGAAGGTCGAATTCGCGCCGGAGGACCTCGGTGCCGGTCCCAAACGCCACACGATGGTGTATGAACCGGGCGGGATCAGGCTCGAGTTCGATCACGATCCGCGAACGCAAACATCCTGAATGCGGATCGGTGCCGCTGAGGTCAGACGCCGCGACACGCACGCGACGTGTCACGACTGACCTCTTGTTCCTGCCGCTCACAAGTGTTTGTCCGCGCCCTGTATGCAAAAGCGGAGCACGACTGCATAAATTAGTAGCCGTCGGAGCCATCAGCCCGATCACACAGTGCTGATCCAATTTACTTCGAGGTTCACTATGAGTCAGTCTCCCAAAGTCATCGTGGTTACCGGTGCGTCGCAAGGCATCGGCGCCGAAACGGTCAAGGCGTTTCGCCAGCTCGGCCACAACGTCGTCGCGACATCGCGCAGCATCAAGCCGTCGGACGATCCCAACCTCGTCACCGTGGCCGGTGACATCGCCGATCCGGCCACCGCTCGACGGGTCATCGAAACAGCCGTGGCGCGCTTCGGGCGGGTCGATACGCTCGTCAACAATGCGGGCATTTTCGTGGCCAAGCCGTTCACGCAATACACGGCCGAAGATTACGCGACGGTCACCGGCATCAATCTCGCGGGATTTTTCTACATCACGCAGCTTGCGGTCGCCGAGATGGAAAAGCGTGAGCGCGGCCACGTCGTCAACATCACGACGACGCTCGTCGATCACGCGATCGACGGCGTGCCGTCGGTGCTGGCCTCGCTGACCAAGGGCGGCCTCGCCGCCGCGACGCGCTCGCTCGCGATCGAGTACGCGAAGCGCGGCATCCGCGCCAACGCGGTGTCGCCCGGCATCATCAAGTCGCCGATGCATGCGCCCGAAACGCATGCGGCGCTCGGCGCGCTTCATCCGATCGGTCATATGGGCGAGATGAGCGACATTGTCAACGCGATCCTCTATCTCGACTCGGCACCGTTCGTGACTGGCGAGATCCTGCACGTGGACGGCGGCCAGAGCGCGGGTCACTGAGCGGACCACGACACGACGCGCGTACGAGGCTCAATGCGCGCGCGTCACCGGCGCGGCGGGCGTCATGGGCTTCGCCAACTGCTCCATCAGAAAATCGACGAAAGCGCGCACGCGCGACGTCAAATAACGCGCATGCGGATAGAGCAGGATGAACGGCCGCGTGCGTGCGCCCGCGTCGCGCAACACTTCCACGAGGCGCCCTTCGCGCAGATCGTCCTCGACGACGAAGCGATAGGTCTGAAACAGCCCCGCGCCGGCACGCGCGAGCGTCACGCCGGCAAGCGCGTCGCCGGAGGTTCGATAGCTTCCGCTCGTCAGCACGTCGCCATCCTCGGGCGAGCGCTCGAAGGTCCACGCGAGATGACGCCCGCTGCTCGGCATTTCGAACTGGATGCACTCGTGGGCCTGCAGGTCCTCGACGGTGTTGGGCACCCCCGCGCGTTTCAGGTAGGCGGGGCTCGCCACCACGACCATTTCGGCATCTTCGAGCTTGCGCGCGACGAGGTTTGAATCGGCCGGTGCGCGTCCGCGTATCGCCAGATCGAAACCTTCGTCCGCGAAGTCGATGTTGCGGTTGCTCAGGTGCGTCTCGACCTGGACTTGCGGATAGCGCTCGCGAAACGCCGGCAGCAGCGGCAACACGCGATAGTGCCCATACGGCGTCGGCATGCTGATGCGCAGCACGCCTGCGGGTGTGGTCTGCTCGCCCGTCACTTCGCGCTCGGCGTCCATCAGTTGCGACAACGCCTGACGGCACTGCTCGAAGTAGCGCCGCCCCGCGTCGGTCAGACGGATCTGGCGCGTCGTGCGCACGAACAGGCGCACGCCGAGCCGTTCCTCGAGCCGCGCCACCGAGCGGCTCACCGCCGCCGGCGTGACACTCGCGGCGTTGGCCGCGAGCGTAAAGCTTCCGAGCTCCGCCGCGAAACAGAAGAGCTCGATGCTGCCCAGCAGCAGATCGTCGAATTTGCGTTGCATGCCTGTCCGCCTTCGTCTTTTGGCTCAAGAACCTGTCGATCCCGGCCGCGCGGCAGCGAACGCATGGACGCGGAACTGACGACCGACAATTGACGCGCCGGAAGCCACACCCGCATCGGCAGGTGCGCGCGCCACGTGTTTCGATGCCATCCATGCGTGCGAGGCATCGAGGCCCGACTGCTCAGTTCCACACCGATTGCAGCCGCTCGATACTTTCCCGCGTTTCGCGCTCCAGCTGCGCCATCAGTTCGCCCGCCGCCAACGACCGCGCAAGCGGCGCAGCCTGGCCCGCCCATTGCGCGCCGTAGCCGAACTCGCCCTTGGCCTTGGCCGCTGCGTTGAGCGCCTTGCCCGCGTCGTAGGTGATCGGATAGGACGGCGTACGCGGCGCCTGCGGGTCCTCGCCGAGCGCGGTGAAGCGATTGACGATGCTGCGCGCGAGGCGCCCCGAGATCGCCGACGTGAATGTCGTCGAGCGCGCCGCATCGCTGAGCAACGCGTGGCGATAACCGTCGTCGATAGAGGTTTCCGGGCATGCGACGAACGCGGTGCCCAATTGCGCCGCCTGCGCGCCCAGCGCAAGCGCGGCCGCGATGCCGGCGCCGTCCATGATGCCGCCCGCCGCGATCACCGGCAGGTCGAACTCGCTGGCGAGGAGCCGCGTCAGCGCGAACGTGCCGAGGCGTTCGTCGCGCGCGGTGGTGTCGAACACGCCGCGATGACCGCCCGCTTCGATGCCCTGCGCGACGATCGCATCGACCCCCGCCTCGACGGCCACCGCCGCTTCGTCGAGATTGGTCGCGCTCGCGAGCAAACGGATACCCGCGTGTTTGAGTTGCGCGATCACCGCATCGGGCGGCAAACCGAAATGGAAGCTCACGACGGCCGGCTTCTCCGCGAGCAGCATCGTCTGCATCGCGGTATCGACGACGAAGCTCGTGTAGATCTCCGACAGCGCTTGCGGCGGCGTCGCGCCGTATTGCCGGAACACCGGTTCGAGCCATTCGAGCCACGCGCGCTCGACGGCGGCATCGGGCGTCGCCGGACGATGACAAAACACATTGACGTTGAACGGCCGCGTGGTTAGCTCGCGGGTCTGGTGGATCGCGCGGCGCGCGTTCTCCGCGTTCATCGCGGCAACGCCGAGCGAGCCCAGACCGCCCGCGTTCGACACCGCGGCGGCCAGCGCCGGCGTGGTGACACCGGCCATCGGCGCCTGAATGATCGGCTTGTGGATGCCGAGCGTGCGCAACAACGCGCGGTTGTTCGCTTGAGTGCTCATGTTCCCTTCCCACCGGATGCGTTAGAGGTTCAATGTGGCTGCCACCTTGCCAGCCGGTCAGGCTCCAGTGCGGCGGTGCGCCCAGCGCGCGAGGCCGCCGCAGGCGATCAGCAGCGCGCCAGTCACGAAGAACACCGCGTGCAGCCCGAGGTGAACGCCGATCACGCCGCCGATCACCGGGCCCACCACCTGGCCGCTGAATTGCGCCGATTGCAGATAGCCGAGCATGCCGCCGGTCCTGCTTTCATCCACCGACTGCCGCGCGAGCTTGCCGATCGACGGCAACAGACCCGCGAGCGTCATACCCATCAGCACGCGCAACCCCGCGAGCTGCCACCACTGCGTGACGAAGGCTTGCGGCACCATTGCCAGTCCCGTCAGCACGAGGCAGGCGACGATCACGCGCCAGCTCCCGAAGCGGTCGGCCAGCGCGCCGAGGCGCGCGGCCGTCAGCATGCTCCCGAGCGCCGAGCATGCCATGACCACGCCCGCAACGCGAGCAAGATGCGGCGCGCTCACGCCGAGGTCACCGATGTACACGGTGATGATCGGCTCGATCGACATATTGGCGAGCAACACCATCATCGCCGTGACGAGCAGCGCCGCGACCACCGCGTAGTTGGTGCGCCGCACGGGTACGTCCGAGCTGCCGGATGCGCGCGCTTTGCCGTCGCTGGCCGGGTGAAACTCTTCCTTCACCATGAAGATGGTCAGCAGCGCCGCCGCCGCGATCATCGCGCCGCCCGCGAAGAACGTGCCGCGAATGCCGATCCAGTCCGGCAGCACGCCGCCGACGAGCGGCCCTACCAGGTTGCCCGCGAGCGCGCCCGTCGAC
Organism: Paraburkholderia sp. BR10923; assembly: GCF_040948765.1. Lineage (NCBI taxonomy): Bacteria > Pseudomonadati > Pseudomonadota > Betaproteobacteria > Burkholderiales > Burkholderiaceae > Paraburkholderia > Paraburkholderia sp. BR10923. The sequence continues at coordinate 6,049 of NZ_JBFPKO010000019.1, forward strand.
AGGATGCCGAGCGCCCAACCCGCGCGTTCGCGCGGCGCCTGGGTGCCCACCATCACCGTGGAAGCTGACGCGTAGCCGCCTACCAGACCGGCGATCAGACGCAGTGCGACCAGTTCGTACACATTGTGCGCCACGCCGATCAACGACATCACCACCGCCATACCGATCGCCGCGCGCACGAGCATCGGCTTGCGCCCGAAGCGGTCGGCCAGACGCCCCCACAGCGGCGCGGTGAGCGCGGTGCCGAGAAAGGTCGCGCCGAACGCGATGCCCGACCACTGGATCACCGCGGACTGCGAGCTGACGCCAAGTTGCCGCACATAGAGCGGCAGGAACGGCAGCAGCATGCTGAGGCTCACGAGCGTCGTGAACGAGCCGAACACGCAAACGACGAGATTGCGCCGCCAGTACTGGACGTTGCGCTCCGCGTAGCCGCGCGGCCGCGCGTCGTGCCGCGCAGGCGGCGCCGCGAGCGCCGCCGATGAGGACGAAACCGGGGAGTTCATTTCGCGCTCCGTGCGGCCAGCAGATCGACCGCGAGTGCGAGCAGCAGCGCCACCGCGCCGATCGCGTAGAGCACCGGATAATTGCCGCCGCTCGAAGAAAACACGAACGAAAGACCATAGGCCGCCAGCGCCTGCATCACCGCGAAGCTCGTGGTCGCGCGGCTCCACGCGCCCTTGACCGCGGACGGATGGTGCGCAAGCAGTTCGTTGACGCGACCGAGCGCCAGCGGCACGATGCCCGGCGTGAACGCGCCTACGACAAAGGCGGACACCATCAACCCCGCCGCGCCGAACAAGCCCACGGCCGGAATCGCGACCGCAGCGGCCTGCGCCAGATACGCGACACGCAGCGCGCGGCCGAAACCCGCGCGGTCGGCCAGATGCCCCGCCGCGAGCGGCCCGACGATCGCGCCCAAGCCGTACAGCACCCAGAATTCAGCGCCCGCCTCGACGCCGCGCCCCAGCCCGCGTGCCACGAAATCGACGAGAAACAGCATGTGCGGCACGAGTCCCACCGCGTTCAGGCCATATTCGACATAGAGCGAGCGCAGGCCGGCGCGCGGATAGGCCGGGGCTGTTTCGAAGCGCGAATGCGCATGAACATGCGCCGGTGCCGCGTGCTCGGGCCAGCCGTTCCACGCCACCGCGGTCAACCCGAGCGAAACGGCCGCGAGCCCGAGCCACGTCCACGTGAGTCCCTGACGCAGCAGGATCGGCACGATCGTGCCCGATGCCGCAATGCCGAGCCCGATGCCGGTGAAGATCCCGCCGCTCGCGAAGCCGCGACGAGCCGCCGGCACGTGCGCAAGGATGGTGGGCGCGGCGAGCACCATCAGCGCGCCGCCCGAAATTCCCGACGCGAGGCGCCAGATGAAGAACCACAGGAACGACACGGGCACCGCGCAGGCCACGAAGGCGATGGTTGCAAGCAGCATCATCGCGCGCAGCACGGTGGCGGGTTTCGCCACGCGCACCATCGCACCGGCCAGCAGCGCGCCGGCCAGATAGCCGCCGAGGTTCGCCGCGCCGAGATAGGCGGCGGTCGAAGCAGGAAACCAGTGCGCGCCGATGATGGCAGGCAAAAGCGGCGTATAGGCAAACCGCGCGAGACCGATGCCGATCAGGCTCGCGCTGGCCCCGGCGAGCGTGCCCCGCCAGACGTTGTAGCCGGCCGGACCGGCCGGATTCGAGACGGCTTGCTGCATGACGACTCCCGCGGACCCGTGCTGTTAAGCACCCGATGAAGATGGGAGCAGTCTAGCTCGAGTCGCATTCCGGGAGAATCGCCGCGCTGCGTAAGTCATTCTTCCGCGCGGCGATCGAATCAGCGGCGATCGGCGTCGGTGATCTGCTTCGCCTGTTCGAAATACTCGCGCAGCAGCGGCGCGGCGAAATCGACGAAACTGCGCACCTTGGGCACGGCAAGGCGGCCGTGCGGCGTCACCAGATTCACGGGCAGCGGCGTGTGCTCGCTGTCGCGCAGCACGATTTTCAGCGCGCCGGCCTTGACGTGATCTGCCACGTGATAGGAAAAGAGCCGTGTGAGCCCGCGCCCCTCCACGGCCGAAGCCCGCGCCGCGCGAATCGTGTTGACGATGACGCGCGGCGTGAACCGCACGACCTGCGGCAGCGCCGTTTGACGGGTCGCCGGAAAGCTCCATGAATCGAGCCCGAAATGCGTCATCGAGATGATCGGATGGCTGGCGAGATCGGCGGGCGCGACGATGGCCGGATGCGTGGCGAGATAGTCGGGCGACGCGACCACCACCCGCCTCACCTCGCCCACCGGAATGGCGACGAGCGTCGAGTCCTGCAGATGCGCGATGCGCAACGCCACGTCGATGCCTTCGTCGATCAGGCTCACGGGCCGGTCGAGCAGATGCAGGCGGATCGACGCCTGCGGATGGCGATCGAGAAACGAATCGACGATCGGGCGCAGCACCTCCTCGCCCACTGCGATCGCCGCCGTCACGCCGAGCAGGCCGCGCGGCGCGGAGCGCTCGTCGGCGGCGAGCAGGTCCGCCTCCTCGAGGTCCGCGAGAATGCGCCGGCACGCGAGCGCATAGCGCTCGCCCGCCTCGCTCAACCGGATCGTGCGCGTGGTGCGGTGTAGCAGCGGCGTGCCCGTGTGGGTCTCCAGAAACGCGATGGCCCGGCTCACCGCCGCCGGCGAGCGGCCGAGCCGGCGGCCTGCGCCTGCGAGACTTCCCTCGTCGAGCGTGGCGACGAAGACCTTCATGGCGTCGATACGGTCCATGGCGTGTTGGGTGGTGAACTTGCGCTTAGGCGTGGCACTTGATGGTGCCGCCGTCGTGTGGGTCGGTTAATCCCGCGACGATCTTAGCGGAAGACGACCAACGTCAGAGGAGCCGGCCACAGGCTTGCGGCAAAAGAACGATGGCGGGTCGCATTGAACCCCGCGTCGCGTCGACGACGACGCACTCGAAACGCATCACTATGCAGACCCGGAAGCAAAAGAGGAATGCTGGTTCAAGGCCGACCAGTTCCTTCAGAAAGCCTTCAGTTCCAGGTACGCGCTCTCGACAGTAGCGCACGCGCGCGCCGGAGGTAGCGAGCGCCATGACCTTACCATGTCACCGAATGCTCGCACTCAGCGCGATTGCCAACCTGTCGCAGCCCTGCTTTTTTCTGGCGCCTTACCGTTCTTATTCCTTTCGCTCGACCCGATGACAAGGCTCAAATATTCCCCTGCAACCGCGACGACGACCCCAATCGCGGCCGGCGACGACCACACCCAGTACGACGCTTTCTCGATCCTGTTGGATCACGGCCATTCTGGCGGTGAGCAAATTGTACTGGCCCACACCTGGGGGTTTGCGTCGAAGTCCACGCGTCACCTGATGATCGTCGGCCACATGTCGTTCGGGGTCATGCTGTCGGCCGTCTTGATCGTGCGCAGCCGATAGCGGCTGATACCCGGACATCATAGTCCCGTGTCCGCCGTGGGATGGATCGAGTCGGGCGCCAAAGGCATCCATTATCTTCTGTACGCACTGCTGTGGCCGAAGCGGTGTTGGGTTTCGTGCTGTGCTGGTCCGGCAACGAATCGATGAGCTTTTTCGGGCTGCTGATTCCCGCGCCGTTCGCGCCGACCAGCAAGGCCACGCCTCATTCTATCGGCGAGGCGCACGATCTCGTCGGCTGGGCCATCATCGTCATCGCTGCGGTGCATGCCGCCGCCGCGCTGCTTCATCATTACGTGCTGCGCGATGAGGTATTCAAGCGCGTGCTGCCCGGCAAGCCGGGCGGCACGTAGTTCACTGCCGGCAGACCGCGCGCTCAGTCGATCGACAGACAATCGACGCGCGCGTCGATCTGAACGTCGATGTCCTTTTTTCAAAGCGCCCGCTTCGTCGATCACTCCGAGAAGCGGAAAAAGCCGCTGTGCAGCACCACGCGTTTGGCGCCGACATCTTGTCTGTTCATCTGGCCGATTCCTTCTCCGCTTATCTACTGCTGGGTCGCCCCAATTTGTCATCCCCACAATAGATCTCCAGAACTCAAAGCACTCTCGCGGGCGTCCGAATGGCCGCGTCACTTGTCGCCGCAGTTCTCGCCATGGAGTCCAAATCGTCTTTATTTCGGCCGCTCACGTCTCGAGGGACTTGCCGCTTCTTAGCGCCTGAATTCTCTGGCGGCAGTAGCTTGGCGATCGGGCGTGCGTCAGCCCAGTTCTGAACCTCATGTGCGAGTCATCCCACCCTCCGGCCGGAAAGCAATCGTGGTTCGGGGAACGTTTTCTCGCGTACCAGTTGCTGTACGGTCGTCGGTGACAGAGAGAGTGCCTCTGCCACTTCTTTTAGAGAGAGACAGATCTTCATTGCGACTTTACCTTCGTCTGTTACCGTTGGTTCCGGACTGCACTGAGGCGTCGTCAACATGAACGAACGGAGGATTGATCTGCGAGCGATTCATCGTTACGGTTGAGCACGCACATCGGAATTTAATTGGCGGCACTAATTGTGGCAAACGCCCTCAGAGAAAGAAAATTCTGTTTGCCAGCGCAGCCACCAAGCGATGCGCTTCCCGAAAGTTCCGCAGAGAGCCGCTTGCTAGACGACGCTGAGCAGGAAACTTCTCAATGCCTGCTGCTTGCCTTCAATCTTGCGCCCTTTGCTCTTCAGTTGCCCTCGTAGAACTTCCTTCCACCAATTCGCGGTGTTTTCAGGAAGACGACCGGCATCTAGCGCGTAACGCCAGGCATTACCGAGCTCCATGCGAAGGCGTGCAGCGAGAACAGGCGTCGAACGATATGACTCCAGGAAATCGAAAGCCTGGGCGCGCGTGACAGCAATTGCACGCGTATCCGCAACCGGCCCTAACATCGCCCTGAATATACGTGCGACCTCGGTCGCGCCCTTTGCCTTTCGATTGAGCTCTACATATCCCTGCAGATAGTCGCGGCACAACTGTCTAACGGTGTAATCACCTGGCGATGGGCGATTGGCCTCATTTTCCTGCTTTCGACGCAGCGCGGAGAGTTCCGCACCGGAGTCCCTCTCGATACGGCTCTTCTCCCACGCAGCGATAGCTGCGGCAAACGACATTGCCGGCCATTCACCAAGCTTCACTTGCCGCATGCGGCTGTCGATTGGCGACTTGTACCGGTACGTCCACGATTTGCGGCTCGCCGAAGCTTGGAGTCTTAGTCCTGGAAACCCCTCAAAGGTCATGTGCTCGCCACTGGGCAGCTTAGCTGCGACACGTGCATCAAAGCGCATACTTCCCTCGGCGTAGGTTTTTCTGAGAGAAGCATACTCGGCGTAGGTTTGCAGCACAATGCAGCAAAAACCTACGCCAAGGTAGCGAGTTTAGTCGCACACAGAAAAGCGTTGATGTGCCAATTGAGCTAGCCATTCCGATATTTTTTCTTTTTTATTCAGATACTTGAAGCATCCATTGGCTCACTATGGACGAACCCGGACAGGTCTCGACTTGCTATTATTCGTTCTCGTCGAAGTAATGCCCGAACTTCAGCTGCTTCGTGCGGATATAGCGCTCGTTTTCCTCGCGCATCGGAATTGCGAGCGCGACACGCTCGCACACCGGAATGCCGTGCTTCGACAGCGTGTCGAACTTCTCGGGATTGTTGCTCATCAGCCGCACCGACGTGACCTTCAGCGTGCGCAGGATGCCCGCGGCCGAATCGTATTCGCGTGAATCGTCGGGCAGGCCGAGATCGAGGTTGGCTTCGACGGTATCGCGCCCCTGCTCCTGCAACGCATACGCGCGGATCTTGTTCGACAGGCCGATGCCGCGTCCTTCGTGGCCGCGCAGATACAGCAGCACGCCGCAACCCTCAGCCGCGATATAGCGCAGCGCGAGGTCGAGCTGCTCGCCGCAGTCGCAGCGATAGGAGCCGAGCACGTCGCCCGTCAGACATTCCGAATGCAGGCGCGTCAGCACGGACGACTGGTTGGCGACATCGCCCATTACGAGCGCGAGATGTTCGGCGCCGCTGTCGAGCACGCGAAACACATAGGAAGTGAACGTGCCATAGCGCGTGGGTAGCGTGGCGGTGGCGTCGAGAACGACGCATTCGCCGGTGACGGCGCCGTCCGCTGCGGGCGATGAATCCTGAGACGTGAGCATGGCGTTAAGCAATGGTGCAGGCATGAACCCGGCGAGCCGGGGATAAGGTGTGGACTGCGAGTTTACCGCTAATCCGCCTGCCGCACCCGGATGCCCCTTCGCGAGCACGGAACGCAGCCCCCCGCGAGAACGGCTGGCGCCCCACGACGGGACCGGCAAGTCCGTGCGAATCTGGCCGATCCGGCGCGCATCGTCCGGCGTGCCAGAGGTATTCCCGGTGTACCGCGGGCGAACCTCGCGCCTATACTGGAATCGCCTGTCCCTCACGACAGCGCGCCACTTCGGCGTGCTGCATTGCGAAACGGAGCCGCTCCATGTCAAGCGTTGCACAGCTTCTCAGAACGAAACCGAACCCCTCCAACGTCTACACGATTGGCGCCGACGACTCCGTCTATGAGGCGATCCGGTTGATGGCCGAGAAGGGTATCGGCGCGCTGGTGGTGACCGACGGCGACAGCATCGCCGGCATCATCACGGAGCGCGACTATGCTCGCAAGGTGGTGCTGATGGACCGGTCGTCGAAGGCGACGCCCGTACGCGACATCATGACGAAGGCGGTGCGCTTCGTTCGCCCCGACCAGACGACCGAAGAGTGCATGGCGCTGATGACCGAGCGGCGCATGCGTCACCTGCCTGTCATCGAGAACGACCGGCTGATCGGCATGGTGTCGATTGGGGACCTCGTGAAGGACATTATCGCGGAACAGCAGTTCACCATCCAGCAACTCGAGTTCTATATTCACGGCGAACGACTCCACGGCGAATGACGCTGAAGCACGAGCTGCGCCGAGCGATCGCCTGGCGTTCATCCGCTCGGGACCGGCCGCAAAAAAAGCCCAAGCCAGGAAGAGCTTGGGCCAAGCTACCTTGCGGCAGCGGAGGTTCCTTCGGAAAGAGGAACGCAACCCGCGCACGGACGGCACGCTCGCGGCTCATGGGTGCGGCGCGCTCGATTGAAAACAGTACCTTGTACGAAACGCTGTGCGCCCGCGAAAGCGGCGCACAGCGCGGCGCTGCGTGCGTGGTTACCGGTTAGCGAAATTAGTTACCGAAATACACGCTCTTCGGGCCGCTCGTCGGCTGCGGCTGCGTCACGCGACCCGCTTGCGTCGCTCCGCTCATCGGCGCGCCGTAACCGCTGGTGTTAGCGGTCGGCTGGGTTTGCGCGACGGCCGGATTTTGCGCTTGCACGCGCTGTTCGGCGGCCTGGACGTCGGCCGGATATTCCGCGTCGTTCGAGGTCGACGGGTTATAGCCCGCGCGCTCCAGTTGGATCAGTTCGTTGCGAACCTGGGCGCGGGTGACCGGCTGCTGGCTCGATTGCGCGAACGATACGATCGGCGCGGCGGCAATGGCTGCAATGGCAACTGCCTTGATCAGCGATTTCATGATGACTTCCCTCCAATGTGGTTTTATCTGCATCGCCGACACCGTGGTGTGCAGCGAATATGTTCAGTCTAGTCACCGCATGAACAAGGGAAAACCCTTAATTGTGAGATAGAAAATTGTTTTGATCGCAATAATGCCGGGGGAATATCTCGGAGTCGATGCGCCCCGCATGATGTTCCGGGCAACAATTGTACGGAACGTCACCTTCGCGTCTGATGTTTCCGAACGTCATGCGCCCGAATGCGGAATCGTCAGCAGCTTGCGCGGGCCGCTGACGAACGCGCTGCCCGGTTCGAAAAATCGTAGCGGCCGGTGCATCTCGCGCGAAAGGCCAATGCGCGTCGTCACGCCGACCGGTGCGTCGCCGGTTTCGATCACGCCGATCCATAGCCCGCGCCCCGTACACAGATCGTGGCCGTCGAACGCCTGGCCGATGCCGAATGCCACTGTCAGCCGACCGGGTCCGCGGGCGAGATCGCGCAGCGGCACGCCGGGACGGCGCGCTTCCATCAGCGCAAGCCCTTCGAGCGGTTCGATCGCCCGCAGCAGGATGCCGGCGCCGACCTCCTCCGCTTCGGACGACATATTCAGCATGTACGACACGCCGTAGGTCAGCCGCACGTAGGCATGACCGCGCGCGAGAAACATCGAGCCGTTGTACGGACGACGTCCGATAAACGCGTGGCTCGTCGAATCGCCGAGCGGATACGCCTCGGTCTCGACGATGCGGCCGCTCAGGCGTCCTTCGCGCAGATCGTGCACGAGATATTTGCCGACCATGAAGCGCGCGAGTTCGACCGTATCGACCGGCAGATCGTCTCGGCGTAATGGTCGGATCGGAAGAGCTTCGTTTCGCATGGGCTGGATGTCCTTAAGTCGATGCTGAAATCCCACGTCATAGAGGGTTGCGACCGGCAAATTCGTTGTACCGACGCCTCATTTTCTGCGCCGGCAAGTCAACATGGCACTAATTGCTGTATCGTGTGCTTCCGGCCGGTCACACGGCCGTTTGCATGTCTCGGCGCGCCCTTCGCGGCTCGCGGAAACATCCGTGTCGGCTGAAAGTGTTCGCATGGCTGCTGTACCTGTTTCATTCGCATTGAATCCCGCTGTACCCGCTGATGTAAAAAAAAATCGACCCCATCCGGGGGATCGACGTTCTACGACAACAGGAGATGGTTGAATGAAAGCATTCTCGGCAATCAAGGTGATCGGCGGCGCGCTGGTCGTTCTCGCTTCCCTCAACGCGTACGCGCAAAGCAGCGATGCGGCCGCGACCGAAGCGCCGGCGGCAGCGGCACCGACCACCAAGCAGGATAAACAGGCTAATCGCGCTCTGCAGAAGAAGGTCCGCGCGAAGCTCGCACGTACGAAGGGCCTGACCGTCGGCAACATCACCGTGCGCGCACGCAACGGCGCGGTCACGCTGGAAGGCTCGGTGCCGGAGCAGGCTCAGATCGAAATCGCGACGAACGCCGCTCAAGGCGTGGAAGGCGTGACGTCGGTGAAGAGCGCACTGTCGATCCGCGCAATCGGCCAGTAAGCCGGTCAACCAGCCGAAGAAGTTGCGGTAAAAGCAGCAAGCTGGCGTCGATGGCGGAAAGCTCCGTCGCGACGCCAATTTTCTCTCCGATCCGTCGCTCGACACGATTGCCCCCGGTGCAGCCCTCGCACCGCCCGACGCGACGATTTCCTCGAAACCGCGATATGTTGAACGACTCCGTGTCGCACTGGTTTCTTGCGACAATTTTCTCTTATAGTTTAATGGCTTAGGGTCTATCGTTAAGATATCACCTTAAGTTCATACATGCACCGAAAGGAAGGCCGCATGACTTCGCCGGCGACCGTCTTGCCCCGTTGGACCCTCGTCGCGCCACTCATTAGCTGGATCGTGCTCGGTGCCGCCTATGCGATGCCGGGCAATGCGCTGCTGCTCGCGCTGGTCGGCGTGTCGCTGTGCGCGGCGGTGTTTGCCGCCGTCCATCATGCCGAAGTGGTCGCGCATCGCGTCGGCGAGCCGTTTGGCACGCTGGTGCTCGCGGTCGCCGTCACCGTGATCGAAGTGGCGCTGATCGTCTCGGTGATGCTGACGTCCGGTCCCGAGAAAGCCGGCCTCGCGCGCGATACGGTATTCGCGGCCGTGATGATCGTCTGCAACGGGCTCGTCGGGCTATGTCTGCTGGCGGGCGGCATCCGCCATCTGGAACAGGACTTCCAGAGCCGCGGCGCGGCGGCTGCGCTGGCGGTGCTCGCATCGCTGTCGGTGCTGACGCTCGTGATGCCGAACTTCACGACTACCAGCCCCGGGCCGGTCCTGTCGCCGCCGCAGCTCGCGTTTGCCGGTGTGTCGTCGCTGGTGCTGTACTGCGTGTTCGTGTTCGTGCAGACGGTGCGCCATCGCGACTACTTCCTCGCCGGCGTGCCCGACGAAGACGTCCATGCCGAGCCGCCGGGCGCGCGCTTCGCAGCCATCAGCGGCGTGCTGCTGCTGGTGAGTCTCGTCGCGGTCGTGCTGCTCGCGAAAGTGCTGTCGCCGGTGGTCGAATCCGCGGTGCTCGGCGCGGGCGCGCCGCCGGCGGTGGTCGGGATCGTGATTGCGTCGCTGGTGCTATTGCCGGAAGGACTCGCGGCGCTGCGCGCAGCGCGCGCCGATCGTCTGCAGACCAGCCTGAACCTCGCGCTCGGCTCGGCGCTGGCGAGTATCGGCCTGACCATTCCCACCGTCGCCGGTGTGTTCCTGTATATCGGTCAGCCCATCGTGCTCGGCATCAACGGCAAGGACATGGTGCTGCTCGCGCTGACGCTGGTGGTCGCCACGCTGACGCTCAGCACCGGACGCACGACGATTCTGCAAGGCGCCGTGCATCTATCGCTGTTCGCGGCTTATCTGTTTTTGTCGTTCGCGCCTTGATCTGATGCCCAATCTGACGCTGGGGCGGACGGTGACTCACTCTTCCCAGTGCTCGACCATCCAGTCGCGGAACAGATTCAGCTTCTGCTGTTGCGCGACCGATTCCGGGTACACGAAGTAATAGCGCCAGCCGGTCTTCAGCACGGTGTCGAACGGCCGGATCAGGCGCCGCGCCGCGACGTCCTCGTCGATCAGCGCGAGATCGCTGATCGCGACGCCGAAGCCCTGGGCGGCGGCATTGGTCGCCATGTCGAGCGTATCGAAGCTCGGGCCGAGCTCCGCGTCGATCGTGGCAGCGCCCGTCGCATCGGTCTCCGCGACTTTCGCGAGCCACATCTTCCAGTCGCGGTGATCGCGCGTCGGATGCAGCAGCGTGTGCCGCGCGAGATCGGCCACCTGCGCGAGCGGCTTGTCCTTCAGCAGCTCGGGCGTGCAGACCGGCGTCAGACGCTCCTCGAACAGCGACACCGCCTGTACGTCCGCACCGGGCGACGAACCGTAGATGATCGCCGCGTCGAACGGCTCGCTCTGGAAATCGACGTCGTGCTGCCAGGTGGTCGTGATCTGCACGTGCAGATCGGGATACTCGGACTGGAAGCGCATGATCTTCGGCAGCATCCAGCGCATTACGCAGGTCGGCACCTTCAGCGCGAGATCGGTGCGCTGCCTCGTCAGGCGCAGCGACATTTCCTCGATCCGCGCGAAGCTCTCCTTGACCGTCGGCAGCAGCATTTCGCCCTCGGCGGTCAGCGTCAGCCCCTTGGCGTGTCGCTTGAACAGCGGAAACTTGTAGTACTCCTCGAGCGCGATGATCTGCCGGCTGACCGCGCCTTGCGTCAGGCACAGATGGTCGGCGGCACGCGTGAAGCTGCGATGCCGCGCGACAGTTTCGAAAATCTGCAGCGCGTTGAGCGGCGGTAGGCGTCGCATCGGATGTCGTCCCGGATCAGAAAAAATCATTGCGCGGCTGAGGCACCGCCCGTCGCTGCCCTGCCCGCAATGCCCAAAGCATACGCGATCGGCCGCGCGCGCACGAGCCGGCGCGCGGGCCACCCCGCATGCGTTCGGCTCATGGCGCGCGAAAAATGCGCGTTCCGGCCGATGTCGCACCGCCGTGGTGCGAAAGACCTGCGGCACCCGCACCAGAACCGAGCTTTCCTCATACCTCGATGCACCCCCGTATTCACCGGTCGGAGATGGACGTTAACCCGCATGCACCGTCGCCCGTAGTCTCCTGTCGCGTCGCTGAACCGCGCGCCGCCGCGCCCGCGCACCGCGAGCCATGAGCGCAGGTCATGCCACCCATGCGCATATTTCGATTGTTGCGTGATTTTGGCAAACCTACAGTGCCTCCACGCACGGTTCATCCGGCAGCGGTCATAGCGATTCATGGGCAACGGGCGTTCATCAAAGGAGACCGTCATGCAGCAGATCAAACGCGGTAGAAGGCAGGTCATCAAGACGATCGGTACGGCGCTCGCGGCATCCGCTCTGCCGATGCCGTTCCTCAATCTGTGCGCACAGGAGCACAACTTCAGCGGCAAGACGCTGCGCATCCTGACATGGTCCGACGATACCGGCACGGCCGCGCTGCGCAACATTGCCGCGACGTTCACCGCGAAGACCGGCGCGAAGGTGATCGCCGATCGCGCCGACGGCACCTCCGGCATGGTCGCGAAGGTCAAGGCGGCGGGCGAGCGCCCGACCTACGACGTGATCACGCTCGCCGGCGTCGGCGCATCCGGTCTCGCCGACGCTGGCCTGCTGATGAAGCCTGATCTCGACAAGTTGCCGAATCTGAAAGAAGTCGCGCCGCAATACCGCACTGGCGCGAACGGCTTCGGCGTCGGCTATCTGTTGTGGTCGGACGGGCTCATCTACAACACCGCGACCATCAAGACGCCGCCTTCGTCCTACGAGGCGCTGTGGGACCCGAAATACGCCGGCCGCGTGTTCTTGCCGCCGCCCGAGTGGGCCGAAGCGGTCGATCTCGCGATCATCGCCGCGAAGATGAACGGCGGCTCGCAGCAAAACATCGAGCCCGGCTTCAGGAAGCTCGCGCAACTGAAAGACCATGTGATGACGCTCGGCGAGAACCCGAACCAGGTGGCCGACCTGTTCCGCACCGGCTCGCTCGACATCGGCGGCATCTACTCGCCGGCGTTTTTTCCGGAGCAGATCCGCAAGCCCGAGTACAAGATGGGCGTGACCTACGGCATGAAGGAAGGCTTCGCGACGCAGCTGATGTTCACGGTGATCCCGAAAGCGCATCCGGGCGACAGCGACCTGATCCACGCGTTCATCAATCATTCGCTCGACGCCGGCGTGCAAGGCCGCATGGCCGCCGACGTGCTGAACGGCCCGGTCAATTCGAAAGCGATGATTCCGGCCGAGAGCCGCGCGTTCGTGCCGAGCCCGCAGCAGATCGCCGAGAAAGCCGTGCTGCATGACGACAAGGCGCTCGCCGTCGTGCAGCCGGCGTGGATCAAGCGCTACACCGAAATCTTCTCGGCGTAACCACGATGCTCGCGCGCTTCCCGCGGCGTGCCGCGATGATGCCGGACGAAGCGGCGCCGGGTCCGACGCCCGGCGGCGCTGCTTGCGCTTCCGTAATCGTCGAGACTGCCTTGACCGCCCCCGCTGGCGGCGCAACGACGCTCGCGAAAGCCCGGCCGTGGCTGCTGCTCGCGCCGATCCTGGTGTTTCTGGCGATCCTCGGCGCGGCCGCGCTGGTCGTGCTGCGCATGAGCTTCGGCACGTCAGACGACGAATGGCGCAGCTTCACGCTGCAGAACTACGCGGACCTGCTCGACGGCTACTTCCTGAGGTCGTTGTGGCTGACGCTGCGGCTCGCGTTCCAGAGCATGCTGTGCGCGGTCGTGCTCGCGATTCCGGTTGCGCTCGCGATGGCGCGCACGACCTCGCGGCTCGCGCGCCGGCTGCTGCTCGCGGGTGTGCTGCTGCCGCTGCTGGTCAATCTGCTGCTGCAAGGCTATGGCTGGCTGGTGATCCTCGGCCCGGCGGGCCTGCTCAATCACGCGCTGCTCGCGAGCGGGCTCGTCGAGCGTCCGGTCATGTGGCTGTATCGCGAGCATGGCGTACTGCTGGGGCTGATCCAGACCGCGTTTCCGCTCGCCGTTCTGCCGCTGTCCAGCGCGATGCGTGCGGTGTCGATCTCGTACGAGGAAGCCGCCGCGACGCTCGGCGCAACGCGTTGGCAAACGCTGCGCCACGTGCTGTTGCCGCTCGCGATGCCGGGCCTCGTGTCGGGTGCGCTGCTGGTGTTCGCGTATAACGCGAGCGCGTTCGCGGTGCCGCTGCTGCTCGGCGGCCGGCGCGTGCCGATGCTCGCCGTGCTCGTGCACGATCAGGTCGCGCCGCTGTTGAACTGGCCGGCGGCCTCCGCTTCGGGCGTCGTGCTGATGGTCGCGACGCTCGCCGTAATGGCGCTCTCGCAACGGCTCGTGCGCCGCACCCAACGTCTGACCGGGGAGCCTCACGCATGAGCACGCCGCTGCCAGCTTCGCGCTTGCCGCGCTTCCCGCGCCTGCCCGATACGATGCCCGGCCAGCTCCGCCGCGCAACCGCGCTCGTGGCCGGCGTCGTGCTGTTTCTCGCCGCACTGCCGATCCTGACGATGATCGCGATGTCGTTCAGCGCGGCCGACACGCTCGAATTCCCGCCGCACGCGTACAGCCTGCACTGGTATCGCGCGGCGTGGCACAGCTTCGTGTCACCGGACGCGACCGATACGCTGTCGATGGGCGCCGCGCTGACCACGAGCCTCATCGTCGCGCTATCGACGATGCTGATCGCGACGCTGGTCTCCGTGCCCGCCGCGTATGCACTGTCGCGCTACCGTTTTCGCGGCAAGCCGGCGGTCGAGCAGCTGGTCGCGCTGCCGCTCGTCTATCCGCTCGTGATGCTCGGCCTGTCGCTGCTGCTGGAGTTCAACGTGCTGCCGGTCGAGCTGGGCGTCGGCCGGCTGATCATCGCGCATGTGATCCTGGCGCTGCCGTTCACGGTGAAGAACTGCGCGGCGTCGGTCGCATCGATCGGCCCCGAGTTCGAGGAAGCCGCGCTCGTGATGGGCGCGAATCCCGGCCGCGCACTCGTCGACGTGGTGCTGCCGCTGATGCGTCCCGGCATTCTCGCCGGCATGCTGTTCGCGTTCATCGTGTCGTTCAACGAGTTCACGGTGACGTTTTTCCTGTACAGCATCGACACGATGACGCTGCCGGTGTGGCTCTATAGCCGCACGGTGTCCTCGCTCGATCCGACCGTGTTCTGTTTCGCGGTGGTCATCGTCGCGATCGACTTCGCACTGATCTGGCTATTGGAAAAGCTGATCGGCGACGAAGGCGTCGCGCTGTGAACCCGCCACCTTGCTGGAGCCTGCGATGACCCATCTGACCTTGCAAGCCGTCACGCGGCGCTTCGGCGCCGTGCATGCCGTCGACGACGTCGACCTGAGCGTGCCCGACGGCAAGCTCGTCTGCTTCCTCGGCCCGTCCGGCTGCGGCAAGACCACGCTGCTGCGGATGATCGCCGGGCTCGAAACACCGAGCTCGGGCAGCATCCATTTCGCCGGCCGCGACATCACGTGGCTGCCGGCCAACCGGCGCGACTTCGGCATGGTGTTCCAGTCGCTCGCGCTGTTTCCGCACATGACGGTCGCGCAGAACGTCGCGTATCCGCTGAAGCTGCGCAAGGTCGCAAGAGAGAAGCAAACGCGCCGCGTCGCCGAACTGCTCGAACTGATCCAGCTGCCGCACATGGCGAACCGGCCGGTCACGCAGTTGTCGGGCGGACAGCGTCAGCGCGTCGCGATCGCGCGCGCGATTGCTTCGGAGCCTCAACTGCTGCTGCTCGACGAACCGCTGTCCGCGCTCGACGCCAAGCTGCGCGAAGCGATGCAGGTCGAAATCCGCCTGCTGCAGCAACGCCTCGGCATCACGACGATCATGGTCACGCACGACCAGCGCGAAGCGATGACGATGGCCGACGAGATCGTCGTGATGGAGAAAGGCCGCATCGCGCAGGTCGGCAAGCCCCTCGACATCTACCGCGATCCTGTCAGCGAGTTCGTCGCCGACTTCATCGGGCTCGGCAATATCCTGCCGGTGCAGTACGACGGCGCGGGCGTCGTTAGCCTGCCGGGCGGACGGCGCATCGCGGTGACGCCGAGCGCGAGCGCGCCGCTCGCCGATGCGCGGCAGCCGGTTGCGAGCGGCGACGCGATCCGCCTGTTGATCCGCCCCGAGGACGTCTGCGTGAAGGCGGCCACGGAGACACCGGACGCGAACCGGCTGCCCGGCACCGTCACATTCATTCGCGACGTCGGCGCCTCGCTCGAAGCGACGATCGATTGCGCGGGCTTCACGCTGACCGCCGCGACCACGCCGCGCGAAACGCCCGGGCTCGCGCTCGGCATGCCGGTGCTCGCCGAGCTGCCGCCGCACGCCTGTAAGCTGATCGCAGCGTGCACCGCCTGATACCCGAACCCATCCCACACGCTTCGCTTCGATAAAACCGCATGACGACAGAGGACCAGATGATGAACCAGCGCCCCGCTCTCCAATCGACCCGCCGCGTGTTCGCGACCCTCGCCGCGACGCTCGCAATCACCGCGCTCGGCGCGCTGCCATCGGCCGCGCATGCCGACGCGCTCGACGACATCGCGAAGTCCGGCACCGTGCGCATCGGCGTGTTCGAAGACTATCCGCCGTTCGGCTCGATCGGTGCGGACATGAAGCCGGTCGGCTACGACATCGACGTCGCCAATCTGATCGGCAAGGCGCTCAACGCGAAGGTCGAACTGGTACCGGTGACCGGCGACAACCGCATGGCCTTCCTCGCCGACCACAAGGCCGACATGCTGCTGTCGGTCGGCCAGACGCCGGAACGCGAAAAAGTGATCGACTTCTCGCAGCCGTACGCGCCGTACTACCTCGCGGTGTTCGGTCCGAAGTCGCTGCCGGTGAAGAACGCCGCCGATCTCGGCGGCAAGTCGATCTCGGTCGCGCGCGGCACGCTCGAAGACCTGAGCGTCACTAAGATCGCGCCGCCGTCGGCGAACATCAAACGTTTCGACGATCCGAACGGCGCTATTTCGGCGTTTCTTTCTGGTCAGGTACAGTTGATGGTGGTCGGCAACGACGTCGGCGCGACGATTCTCGCGCGGCATCCGGCAAACGATCCGGAGCAGAAGTTCGCGCTGTTCAGCTCGCCCGATCACGTCGGTCTGAACAAGAACGAGCCGCGCCTGAAGGCGAAGGTCGACGAAACGATTGCCAAGGCCCGCAAGGACGGCACGATGAACGCGATCTCGCAGAAGTGGCTGCGCGCGCCGCTGCCAGCCGATCTCTGAAACCCGTGGCGCGGTGCTGTGAAGTCCGCGCCGCAAACTGATCCTACGATGGGCACGAGGCCATGACTTACGCATTCGATTTCAGCGGCTTCGGCCTCTATGCAGGGATGCTCGCGCGCGGCGCCGCCGTGACGCTCGGTCTCACGGCCGTTTCGACCCTGGCGGGCGGGCTCGTCGGGATTGCCGGCGCGAGCATCGCGGCGGCCGGGCCGAAGTGGGCGCGCTGGCTGGTCGCGAGCTACGTCGAACTGATCCGCAACACGCCGTTTCTCGTGCAGCTGTTCTTCGTGTTCTTCGGCCTGCCGAGCCTTGGCATTCATATCGACGAGATCCAGGCCGCGATTCTGGCGATGAGCGTCAATCTCGGCGCGTACGCAACCGAGATCGTGCGCGCCGGCATCGATTCGATTTCGCGCGGCCAGGTGCAGGCCGCCGAGGCGCTCGGCCTGCATGGACGCCAGGTGTTCCGCTATGTCGTGCTGCCGCAGGCGCTCGCCAACGTGTTTCCCGCGCTGCTCGGCCAGGTGCTGATCGTGATGCTCGGCTCGGCCGTCGTGTCGCAGATCTCGGTGCCCGACCTGACCTATGCGGCGAACTTCATCCAGTCGCGCAACTTCCGTTCGTTCGAGAGCTACGTGATCATCACGGCGACCTATCTGCTGATGTCGATCGTGTTGCGGCAGTTGTTGAACCGCTTCGGCCGCGGGCTGTTCGCGGGCCGCGCCGCGCGTGGCGCCAACAACAGCAGCAGCGGCAACGACGGCTTGCCGCGCAACTGGCGCGGCCGCCTGATGTGGCGCGGCGCGCGTACCCTGCCGACGGAGCGCTGATCATGGTCGAATTCACGCTGTGGGATATCGCCCGTAATCTGCTGCTCGCCGCGCGCTGGACGGTGCTGCTGTCGCTGATCGCGTTCGTCGGCGGCGGGGTCGTCGGGCTCGTGCTGCTCGCGATGCGCGTGTCACCGATCGCATGGCTGCGCCGCATCGTCGTGCTGTACGTCGAGGTGTTTCAAGGCACGCCGCTCTTGATGCAGCTCTTTCTCGCGTTCTTCGGCTTGCCGCTCATCGGCATCGACGTGTCGCCGTGGGCCGCCGCGGCCGTCACGTTGACGCTCTATACGAGCGCTTATCTGGTCGACATCTGGCGCGGCTGCGTCGAAGCGGTGCCGCGCGGTCAGTGGGCGGCGGGCGCGAGCCTCGGCATGACGTTCGGCCAGCAGTTGCGCTATATCGTGTGGCCGCAGGCACTGAAGATCGCGGTCGCGCCGACCGTCGGTTTTCTCGTGCAGGTGGTGAAGAGCACCGCGCTTGCGTCGATCATCGGCTTCATCGAACTGACGAAGACCGGCACGATGATCACGAATGCCGCGTTCCGGCCGTTTCCGATTTACGGCATGGTCGCGATGATCTACTTCGCGATGTGTTTTCCGCTGACCTGGTATGCGCGCGTGCTGGAGAAGCGGCAGAAGGTCGGGCAGCATCGCTGAGTGATGGGAGGCTATGCGCGGCGCGCCGCGCCGGCGTGCGCCGTACGGATTGCACGACGGGGCTCAGCCCTTTGGCGCGCCGTCAAGCGGCGGGACCGTGTGATCGTCGCCCGCCGGCCCTAGCGTGGGCATGTACTTGCCGAAATTCAGTTCAAAGTCGCTCGGCACGCCGTAGGCGCGGCTACGGAGCTTGGCCCGACGCGCCTGCCCACTTGGCGAGGCGAGAGCCGGAAAGAACATGTCGATGCTCGACTGTAGTTCGGCGGCCGTGGGCGTTCCGACCCGATTGATCTGTGCTTTTGCGGCGCCGAGCTGATCGCAAAGATTCCCGGACGCACTGCCGCGGAATGGATCAGCGAGTCACCGGCTCCTCACGCCTCACGAGTGCGTTGAGCCGCAAACCCCTGCCAATATTGCTATGATTATCATACTTGCGATCGCAGCGATTTCGATGGAGGTTTGAATGAGTGCCTTGCCCGACAAGGGCGATACGCTGTGCCCAATCGCGCTGTCTCAGGCTGTCATCGGTGACCGCTGGGCTGTTCTGATCCTGCGCGAACTGTTTATGGGTAATCGAAGGTTCGATAGTCTGGTGGCGCAGTCGCAAGCGACGCCGCAGATGCTCTCGTCCCGGCTCAAACGGCTCGAAGCGGACGGCATGATCGAGCGCAAGCGCTACATGACAACGCCCCCTCGTTACGAATACGAACTCACCGAGATGGGCCGAGCGTTTTACCCTGTCATGCTGGCGCTTCGCGAATGGGGCGAGAAGTGGCACAAACCGCAGGGCGAGGATGTCGCAGTACGCTTCACGCACGTCACCTGCGGCAACGATGCCGGCATTGGCACGGTTTGCCAGGCCTGCGGTGAACCATTGCGGCGCGAAGATCTGACGACTGAACTAAGCCCTTCCTACGCGCAGGAGCGCGCGACGCGACAGGATGCAGCGAAGACCGGCAAGCCTGCGGCTGAGCGCACTCGCTCGTCTAAAACAGGTCCCCGCGAGGTCCGATCGACCGTGAAGTCCCCCGTGAAGCGCCAAAAAGTCCGTTGAATGTCTGACATAGGCGACCCTGCTATGCGACCGTTACGCGTTCATTCGTCGTTCTGGACTGACTTGATGAGATTGTTCCGCAACGTCACGACCGATGCCTGAATTTTCGCGAACTCGTCGGACGCAAGGCCCGTCTCGACGGGGTTCATCTTCAGGGCCTTTTCGCGTAGCCGCCGGCCGCTCTTCGTGAGACTGATCCGCACCTGGCGCTCGTCGCCGGGATCGCGTTGCCTTTCCAGATAGCCCATCGCCTCGAGCTTCTTCAACATTGGCGTAAGCGTGTTGGACTCGAGAAACAGCTTGGCGCCAAGACCGCTGACGGTCTGGTGGTCCTCCTCCCACAACGCAATGATCGCGATGTATTGCGGGTAGGTAAGCCCAAGTTCCTCGAGTATCGGCTTGTATGCCTTGCCAAAAGCCAGGTTCGCGGAATAGACCGCAAAGCACAGGTAATCGGAAAGCATCAGATTTTCGGGTGCCAGTTGATCCTTGGGTTTCATGTGTACCCTCCTCGGCTGGAGCCTGACGTTTCGCAAGATATATATCGCATACGATTATATCGCGCTACAACATATGACGCATCGCTGCCTGAAGGCGACAACCCACCGTCGGCGAAGAGCGCCCAGTACGGCATCGTAGAACCGCTCTGAACGCTGCTTCTTTCTCAGTGGCTAAATCATCGACCGTCCGATTGCCGTGACCGGCGCGCAGCAGCAACGAGGATGCGCGGCGGCCGAGCGACGGTGGGATCGACGACCTAGTGGTGTGCGAAGAGTTTGTCACTCGACCTCACGGCGACATGGCCGCCCGATTGCGACTGTCCCGAAACCGCTCCGCCGTACGCCTTTTCAGGGGTAGCTTCGTCGCCGCGCTCGGCGGCGACGGTTCGCAGGCTCTGACCGCTTTGCGATGCCGGTGCACCAACCGAAGGCTTGTAGAACGGGGCCGGTCCATAGCCGCTGGCGAACGCGGGTGCGGTGACGGACGCGGAAACTGCGACGAGCAGTGCAACGATGAGCTTGGTCTTCATGATGGGAATTCCCTCAAAGATGTTCAGTAAAGGGCACCTGCCCCGGGCCGAGACACGTGCCCTGACGGATTACGCCGTGACGATGTTGGTGCTGACCTCGATGTTGCCGCGCACCGACTTCGAGTACGGGCAGATCTGATGAGCCAAGTGCGCAATTTTCTCGACGACTTCCTTGTCCACACCGGGCACGCGGATGTCGAACTCGGCGCCGAGGAACCACGCGGCCCCGGTCTGCCCGATGTTCACTCGGATGTCCACGGAATAGTCGGGCGGCAGCGTGACCTTGTTCAGTTGGGCCGCCATGCCGAACACGGTGGTGTAGCAGGCCGACCAGGCGCCGGCAAACAGCTGCTCGGCTCGCGGGTGCGGTTCGGTGCCGATATAGTCGAGCGACTCGACGCCAGGCGCGGTTAGCTTCAAGTCATAGACGCCGTACTCGCCGCGCTGTGCAGCGGGGTCGCGATTGACCGTGGCGTGGGAGTTGCCTGCAGTGAGGACTTTTTCGATCTTTTCCATGATGGATTCCTGTGTGTATGGTGGGTATCAAGCGGGTGCCAAGCGGGTGTCAAGTCGATTTGATTCCCGTGCGATTCAATCGTGTGCGACAGATAGGTCACGCTGTCACGACGTTCAGGCTGACCTCGATGTTGCCGTGCACGGCCTTCGAGTACGGGCAGATCTGGTGGGCGCGGTTCGCGATCGCCTCGACGACTTCCGCTGCCAGACCCGGCGCACGGATGGTGAACTGCGCGCCGAGACAGAACCCGTTGCCGACCGTGCCGATACTGACCTTGATGTCCACCGAATAGTCCGACGGCAGCGTGACCTTCCTCAGCGAGGCCGCAATTTCGAAGGCGCTGATGTAACAGGCTGACCATGCCCCGGCAAACATCTGCTCGGCTCGCGGGTGCAGCTCGGTGGCAATGAAATCGCGGCTTTCACCGTTGAGCGCCGAGAGCTTGAGGTCGAGCACGCCGTGCTCACCGCGCTGGAGCTCAGGGTCGTGATTGACCGTGGCGTGGGAGTTGCCTGAAAAGAGGACTTGATCGATCCGGGTCATGATGGGTTCCTGTGTGAATAAGGGGTTAAGCGGCTTAGATCGCATGCGATGTAATCGCTTGCGTCGAATAATGGACAAAGACGCGTCCGTTGTCAATCGCAAAAGATTTAATCGCATGCGATCAATCAATAGCGAAAACGAATGTTCACCCAGAGCCTCGCCGCACTTGACGGTATGAATATCATAGTTATATGCTGCGCCCATTGTCATATGCGACGCGTGAGAGCTCACGAATCGTCCGACATAAGCCATCCGGCGCTGGCTGCGCGACGCGATTGGCTGCTGCGCGGGAAAGGCGCGGCGCAACGGCTCGGTTAGCGAATGCAGCCTCGTTTCCACCACATCTCACGCGTACCGCGAGCTGGCGTGCATGTGACTCACCACGTGAAAGGAAGGACTATGAAGATCGAAGATGCTGTCGTTTTCGTGACGGGCGCGAACCGCGGGCTTGGCCTCGAGTTCGCGAAACAGGCGCTCCAACGAGGGGCGCGGAAGGTCTATGCGGGCGCCCGCGATCCAGCCAGCGTGACCTTGCCTGGAGTCGTCCCCGTCAAGCTCGACGTGACCGATCCGGCGGCCGTGGCCGCGGCTGCCGATGCGGCTCGCGACGTCACCCTGCTCATCAACAACGCGGGCATCGCGCGACTCGGCAGCCTGACGGACGACGGCGCGCTCGACGCGTTGCGCGATCACTTCGAAACCAATGTCTTTGGCATGTTGGCGATGTCACGTGCGTTCGCGGGGAACCTCGCCGTGAACGGCGGCGGCGCGATCCTGAACGTGCTGTCGGTCGCGAGCTGGGTGAACCGGCCGATTCTGTCTGCCTACGGCGTTTCGAAGTCGGCCGCGTGGGCGCTGACCAACGGCCTGCGCCAATCGCTGCGCGAGCAACGCACGCAGGTCATCGGGCTGCATGCTGGCTTTATCGATACGGATCTGGTGCGCGACCTGGAAGTTCCGAAGGCAACGCCGGCCGACGTCGTGCGCCAGGCGTATGAGGCTATCGAGGCAGGCTCGGAGGAAGTGTCCACCGACGAATTCACGCGGCAGGTGAAGGCTGGACTGTCGGCAGGCATCTATCTGAACGACTCGACGCCACGCTGATCGCGCGGAAGCGCTCTTGCCCAAAAAGCGGCAACCCCGCGCCGCATGGGTTGCCGCTTTTGCGTTCCGCCGCACTCACCTCTCGATCACCGCCCCGCCTGCGTCGATTGCCGCAACTTCGCCACCTCCGCCGCCCCAACCGCCGGTGCGCCGTTGTTCCAGCCCGCGCGCACGAAGCTCAGCACATCGGCGATCTGCTTATCGTCGAGCACCGCCGCGAAGCCGGGCATCGGGTACGGCGACGGCACGCCGTTGATCACGAGATCGCCGGTGCCGTTCAGCGTCACGTTGATCAGCGACGATGCGTCCTTCGCGAGCACGTTCGGATTGCCGGCAAGCGGCGCGAGCATCGGCGCGAAGCCGCGTCCGTCGACACCGTGGCAATGCATGCAATACGCGGTATAGACGCGCGCGCCGGCATCGTTCGCGGGGCGATCGAGCGACACTTTCGTCGCCTGCGGATCGTACGTATAGGCCGGCGCGCCGTTGCCGCCGACCGGCGGCAGCGACTTCAGATACGCCGACACCGCCGCGACGTCCTGATCGCTCAGCGCTTGCGTGCTGTTGTTGATCACGCTTGTCATCGCGCCGAACGCCGACGCATGGCGATTCGCGCCGGTCTTCAGGAACGTGCGCAGATCCTCGTCGCTCCAGCGGCCGAGCCCGCTGTTGTGCTCGCCGGTCAGGTTCGACGCGAACCAGCCGTCGAGCAGCGCGCCGCTCAGGAACGCGCTGCCGCTTTCGTCGAGCGCGCTTTCCTGGAACGCAACGCCGCGCGGCGTGTGACACGACCCGCAATGTCCGAGCCCTTGCACCAGATACGCGCCCCGATTCCACGCGACGTCCTTGCCCGGCTTGTCGCGATACGCGCCCTTCTGCAAAAACGCCATATTCCAGAACATCAGCGGCCAGCGCATGTTCAGCGGCCACTTGATGTCGGACTCGCGATTCGCCTGCTGCACCGGTGCGACGCCGTGCATGAAGAACGCGTACAGCGCCTTCACGTCGTCATCGTTGACCTTCGCGTAGGACGGGTACGGCATCGCCGGATACAGGTTGTGCCCGTCTTTCGCGACGCCCTCGCGCAGCGCTCGCGCGAAGTCCGCTTCCGTGTAGCCGCCGATGCCGGCCTGCGCATCGGGCGTGATGTTGGTCACGTAGATGCGGCCCATCGGCGTGTTCATCGGCAGACCGCCAGCGAACGGCTTGCCTTTCGGCGCGGTGTGGCAAGCCGCGCAATCGCCGAGTTGAGCGAGATAGGCGCCGCGTTGCACGAGCGCTTGATCGGCTGCGCCGGCACCCGCCGGAGTCGCGGCATCAGCAGGCGCTTGCGCGAGCAACGGCAAGGCGACGCACAGCGCCGCGCCAAGACCCTTCAGCATGTTTTTCATGTCGGGCTCCTTGCGCGTTACGCGCTGTGCAGTTGACGGCCAACCGGCAACTGCCGCAGCCGCGTGCCGGTGGCCGCATAGATCGCATTGGTCAGCGCGGGCGCGAGCGCCGCGGTGCCCGGTTCGCCGATGCCGCCGGGCGCTTCGCCGCTCTTCACGAGATGCACGTCGATCGGCGGCGTCTCGTTGATGCGCAGAATCCGGTAGTCGGTGAAGTTGTTCTGCTCGACGCGGCCGTCCTTGATCGTGATCTCGCTATAAAGCGCCGCCGTGATGCCAAAGATGATGCCGCCCTGCACCTGCGCCTCGATCGTGTTCGGATTCACGTACATCCCGCAATCGACCGCGCAGTTCACGCGCTTGACCGTCACCTCGCCCTGCTCGACCGCGACCTCGACGACGATCGCGAAGAAGCTGCCGAACGCGTGCATCACCGAGATGCCGCGCCCTTGCCCCTTCGGCAGCGCGCTGCCCCAGTTGCCGGCCTGCGCGGCCACGTTCAGCACGTTCAGCGCGCGCGGCGATTTGCCGAGCAGATTGCGCCGGTACTGCACCGGATCGATCTTCGCGTGCGCGGCGAGCTCGTCGATGAAGCTCTCGACGACGAACGTGCCGCGCGTCGGCCCGACGCCGCGCCAGAACGCGGTGGGCACCGCGTGCGGTTCCACGCGCACGTAGTCGACCAGCTGGTTCGGCAGGTCGTACGGCAGATCGGCGGCGACTTCCACCGCGTCGGGGTCGAGCCCGTTCTTGAACGCGGGTGGCGCAAAGCGCGCCATGATCGACGAACCGGCAATGCGATGCTGCCACGCGATCGGTTTGCCATTCGCGTCGAGCCCGGCCGAGATCGTGTCGTAGTAGTACGGCCGGTACATGTCGTGCTGGATGTCTTCCTCTCGCGTCCACAGCACCTTGACCGGCGTCGACACCTGCTTGCCGACCTTCACGGCCTGCGTGACCATGTCGGTTTCGAGCCGCCGCCCAAAGCCGCCGCCGAGCAGATGGTTGTGCACGATGATCTTGTCGGCAGGCAAGCCCGTGACCGCGGCCGACGCATCGACGACGCGCGTCGGCACCTGCGAGCCGAGCCAGATTTCGCACGCGTCGCCGCGCACGTGGACCGTGGCGTTGACCGGCTCCATCGTCGCGTGCGCGAGGAACGGCTGCTGGTAGACCGCGTCGACGCGCGACTTCGCATCGCCGAACGCGCGGCCGACGTCGCCGTCCTTGCGCGCCACCGCGCCGCCGTGTTGCGAGGCCGCCGCGAGGTCGTCGACGATGCGCTTCATCGTTACCTGCGCGCCCGCGCCTTCGTTCCACTTGATGTCGAGCGCCTGCAAACCGCGCTTAGCGGCCCACGTGTGGTCCCCGATCACCGCGACCGCGTTGTCGAGCTTGATGACTTCGCGCACGCCGGGAATCTGCTTCGCATGCGCAGCGTCGACGCTCGCGAGCGTGCCGCCGAACACCGGGCAGTTCGCGATCGCCGCGTAGACCATGCCGGGCAAGCGCACGTCGAGGCCGAACTGCGCGGTGCCGTCGACTTTCTCCGGCGAATCGAGACGCTTCGCCGGCGTGCCGATCAGCTTGAAATCCTTCGGGTCTTTCAACGCCACGTTCTGCGGCGCGGGAAGCGCCGACGCCGCCTGCGCGAGCTGACCATAGCTCGCGCTGCGATTGCTGGCCGCGTGGATCACCTGCCCGCCTTGCGCATGGCAACTGGCCGGATCGACCTGCCACTGCTGCGCGGCCGCGTTGATCAGCATCGCGCGCGCAGTCGCGCCGGCGCGGCGCATCGGCTCCCACGCGAAGCGGATCGACGTCGAGCCGCCGGTCAACTGCCCGCCGAGCAGCGGGTCCATGAAGAGCTTTTCGTTGGGCGGCGCGTGATCGAGGGTGACCGAGTCGAGTGGGACTTCGAGTTCTTCGGCGATCAGCATCGGAATCGACGTATAGACGCCCTGACCCATCTCGACCTTCGGTATCACGAGCGAGACCTTGCCGGCGGTGTCGATCTGGATGAACGCGTTCGGCGCGAACACGCCGCTTTGCGGCGCCTCGTTCGCATCGCCGCCGATCACGCTCTTGCCCGACTTCTGATCCTGGCTCGCGGCCGGCATGCTGAAGCCGAGCAGCAGACCGCCGCCAGCCGCCGCGCCGACCGTCGCGCCGAATTTGAGGAACGTGCGCCGCGAGATGCCGTGTGCATGCCGCGTGTTGGTGTCGGTCGGCTGCGCGCCATTCTGCGCATCGAGCAATCCCTGGGACATGTCAGGCCCCCTTCGCAGCTTGCTTGATCGCCGCGCGCACGCGGTGATAGGTGCCGCAGCGGCAGATGTTGCCCGCCATCGCGGCGTCGATGTCGGCGTCGCTCGGATTGGGATTGCGCGCGAGCAGCGACGCCGCCGACATCACCTGCCCGGACTGACAGTAGCCGCACTGCACCACGTCGAGTTCACGCCAGGCCTGCTGCACTTTCTGGCCCGTGGGCGTGGCGCCGACCGCTTCGATCGTGACGACCTTGCCGTCGCCGACCGCCGCCGCCGGGAACACGCACGAACGCACCGCGACGCCATCGAGATGCACGGTGCACGCGCCGCATTGCGCGATGCCGCAGCCGAACTTGGTGCCGGTCAGCCCGACGAGATCGCGCAGCACCCACAGCAGGGGCATGTCGGGCGGGGCATCGACGGTATGGGTTTCGCCGTTGATATTGAGCGTTGTCATGAGCGGCTCCGGTGGGGATGTTGTCGTGGTCACGCGGTTTAGATCGCGACACCGCACCAGAGCGCGAACATGCGCCGTTTTGTTCGGCATGTCGCGCTAATCCGCGATGAAAAGCGGCCTGTGATCGAGCGGGTGTCGACAGAAAACCGGCCGATTGTAGTCGTGTCGAAAGAACTACGCTTTGGCGGTGCCAGGCGGCACATCGCATGCTATGCGGGGTGGATCGCATGTGCCGGCTGGGGCGATGCGTTACCATCGATGGATCGATCCGTCGCGCGACCCGCTGCATCGCATTGAGTGGTGTTGCGACGCGCGATTCCGTCGTGTCACCTCAGCCGCTGGAGCCGCCGATGAACGACCCGCAATGCATTCAATTCCTCACGGATGTTCGCCGACCATTGCTTGCGCTGCACAAGGCGATTCTCGATCACGAACGCGCCGTATACGAAAAGGAGTTCGGCCCGGTGACGCCGGCGGCATTCCTGCAGGTGCTGATCAACGGTTCGGGGTTTCGCTGGCTGACACCGCTTTCAACGGTGATCGCGAGCGTCGATGAGACTCTCGACGACGCGGAGGCCGAGGCCGGCGACCGTCTCGCGACGGCCGAGGCCGTGATCGGACTGTTCTCGCCCGAGCAACCGAACAACCACTTCCTGCCGCGTTATCTGCCGCTGTTGCAGGCCGATCCGGCGATCCTGCATTACCACGGCGAGGTATCGCGTTTGCTGCGCGCCGTGCAAACGAGCTAACGGCGATTCGCGCGGAGCACGGCGACGGCGCGTGCGCTGCTTGCCGGCTCCTGCATTTCCTCACCGTTGATAAGCGGCCGCACGTCGGTGTGGCATCGTCGATGGCCGGTACTTTTGCGTAAATTGAGCGAAATGCTCTGACGTGAAGGTACTTTGGCAACGATTTATCTACCGCCTGGAAGGCGCGGCCGACCAGATTACCTGGGTTAGCTGAATAAATTCAAGGTGAGCTTTTGCGGGAACGCCAAAGCTCAACTGCGCCCCTGCGGCAGGTAACGCAGCGGATCGACCGGCTTACCGTCGTGCCGCACTTCGAACCCGACCGACACACGCGAGTTGTTCTCGTCGCCCATCTCCGCGATCTGCTGCCCCTTGCGGACGATGTCGCCCATCTTCACCAGCAGCTTGCGGTTGTGCGAATACGCGGTCAGAAAATCCTTGTTGTGTTCGACGATGATCAGGCTGCCGTAGCTGTTCAGTCCGGTGCCCGCGTACATCACCTTGCCGTCGGCGGCGGCTCGCACCGGATCGCCCGCTTTGCCGCCGATCTCGATGCCGCGTGTTTCGCCCGGCTGAAACGCTTCGACGACGCTGCCCGCGGCAGGCCACGCGAGCGTCACGCTGCTCGCATGCCGGCGGGTTTCCTGCGTGACCTGGCGGACTTCCGCGGCATCCGGAGCGGGTGCTGCGGACTGCGTCGAAGCTTGTGCCGACGTTGGCGCTGTCGCTTGTGAAGCACTGGGCGCCGCGGACCCCGCCGCCTTCGCGGCGGCCGCCGCATTGGCCGCCTTCACCGCGCGCACCGTCTCCGGCGACGCAACGTGCAGCACCTGCCCCGGCTTCAGCCGCGCCGACGCCTTCAGCCCGTTCCATGCCTGCAACTGCTTGACGCTGATGTGGTGACGCTGCGCGACCCGCGCGAGCGTGTCGCCGCGCCTGACCCGATACACGAGCGGCGGCGACTTTTTCAGCGGCACGTTATCGCTGGCATCGATCGACAGCGGCGCGGCTGCCGCCGCATCGCCAGACCCTGTCCCCGTCGCATTCGCCGCCGGCACGCCGGACGCTGCGCTGGTGCTGTTTGCCACATCGTTCTGCGCATTCGGCTGCCCGACGTTCGCGCAACCGCTGACGGCCAGCGCGACCCATGCGCCGGCGAGACCGGCCAGGATCGTTCTGTCGAAACGCTTTCTCATTCTGTCCGACTCCTGCTGTATAGATGCGCAAGCCGGATACGCCGCTGCCGCTGACAAGGCGCGCGATCTTCGGACGCGCGGCCTTCCCGACGACATGGCGAAGCTGCCTCGAAGGGCGCTCACTCCGTGCCTGCTTGCCGATCAAATTTCTGGCGGAATTCTAAAGTGCCGTTTAATAAAAACGCGCCGCGCCACACACTCTGATACAGACGTTACGAGCCGTGTTTCCGCGTTACGACGGCACGTGTTTCGGCACATCAACGACGCACACATCGCCGCTTCGCCGCGGCGCGTTCAGACTCGTTGACCTTCGGCTTATCGGCAGATGCGGGGGGAACTTGAATAGTCATCGGTCGAGGCGGAGAGCACAAAAAGCCAGCCTTCGAAATTCGAAGGCTGGCCGATCCGCGTTCGACGAGCAACGAACTAGAACTTATGCCGGATCGCCGCGCGCACGACGACCTGCTTCGACGTCGACGACGGCGACTGCGTGCCGGGGATGAATGCGAAATCGAGGATCGACAGTGTGGAATCGCCGGCGACCTGTTGATAGGCGCCCTGCAGATAGACGTCGGTGCGCTTGGACAGGTTGTAGTCGGCCATCAGCCCGAACGTATGGATGCGCGGCTTCACGCCGCCGTTCGATGCGTCGTAGGTTTCCATCGTGTACACGTACTGCGCGCCGACGAACAGCACCGGCGAGATCTGATACTTGCCGTTGATCTCGAAGTTCTGGTACTTGAGCGAGTTCAGCAGCACGCCCGGCGGCGTGACGGGCACGAGTGGAACTAACGGCTCGATGCCGAGA
This sequence comes from Paraburkholderia sp. BR10923, assembly GCF_040948765.1. Lineage (NCBI taxonomy): Bacteria > Pseudomonadati > Pseudomonadota > Betaproteobacteria > Burkholderiales > Burkholderiaceae > Paraburkholderia > Paraburkholderia sp. BR10923. The sequence goes on from NZ_JBFPKO010000019.1 coordinate 35,446, forward strand.
TAACCGTTTGCGGTCGGCTCCAGATAGTTCGAGTTGCTGTAGACGAAGCCCGCCGTCGCCGGTCCGAACGTATAGGTGATGCCGCCGCCGAACACGCGCATGCGCGTCGCGACGAAGCCGGCGTCGTTCGTGGCGACCGCGCCGTTCGCACTGCCGCCAGGATTGTCGGCCTGCAGATAGGCCGCCGCGACCAGCAGCCCGCCATACGTGTACTGGCCGCCGAAACTGTACGCGCGATTGTTGGCGAAGCTCGTGTCGTTGCTGAAGCTGTAGGTGCCGCCAAACTGGAAGCCCGAGATCGACGGGCTCGCGTACTTGACGGTGTTGTTCAGGCGGAACGTGTTGTCGGTGTTGTCGTTGTCGTACGGATGCGAGAACAGTTGACCGCCCCAATTGCCGTTGGCCGTTGTCTGCGCCAGATAATCGACGACCGAATCGTATTGTCGGCCAAACGTTAGGGTGCCGTACGCCTGCGAACTGAGTCCGACGAAAGCCTGGCGGCCGAACAGGCGGCCGCCCTGCCCGAGCCGCCCGGAATTCAGATCGAAACCATTCTCGAGCTGGAAGATCGCCTTCAGTCCACCCCCGAGATCCTCGGCGCCCTTCAGGCCCCAGCGGCTCCCCTGTGCAAGGCCGCTGGCGAGTTCATAAACATGGCCGTGGCCGACATTGTTCGTGTAGTTGATGCCTTCGTCGATCACGCCATACAGCGTGACGCTAGTCTGCGCGACGGCAGGCACGGCAAGAACGGAAGACGCAGCAACGGAGACAGCCAGCGCGAACACTTGCTTGTTCATGATGATCTCCCTGCACCTCGAGTGATAGGACAACTCGATCCGGCCGCTTTGTTCTCTTTGCTTTTTATTCTCATCACTTTCCCAGCAGTTCTGAGGACTGCTCCAATGGCTGCGCTTTCCAGAAATCCTCACATGACATCGTCCGGCCGTCCATGAGTGGATGCGCCAAGCATCGGGAATGTTGCTAATTCTCCACTGCGCGTTGTTTCCTCTTTTTTCGTAAGGTCGGTTCAGGTAAACGGCAGCCGCGGCTGCCGGTCTCGCTGCGTGATTGTCATGAAAAGAAATATAATCCCCTGCCTCTGCTGCCATGCAACGGAACTCGATGCCGCAGCGCAGGTCCTCTTTACAGCCCGCTCACCCGCCACCTAGAAACGGCGGCCGAAGTCGGCGACGCGGACCACAGGCGACGCCAACCCGGATCGCCTTCCCGCCGCAGCACCCAATCCCATATTAGAAAGCCTTGTGAGACGCCCGCCGCGCTGGATCAGCGCGCCGTCGCACGGGGCTGCTTTTGACTCGAACAATGCCTGACAAGCCCTCCTCCCGCCTGATCGAACTGGACTTTTTCCGCGGCCTGGTTCTGCTGATCATCGTGGTCGATCACATCGGCGGCAGCATTCTGTCGCGCGTGACGCTGCATGCGTACGCGCTGTGCGATGCCGCCGAAGTGTTCGTGTTCCTCGGCGGCTTCGCGACCGCCACCGCCTATGCGACGCTCGCCGAGCGGCGCAACGAGACGGTCGCGCGCGGCCGCTTCGTGCGCCGCTCGTTCGAGATCTATCGCGCGTTTCTCGTCACCGCCGGGCTGATGTTGCTGGTCAGCGCGGTGCTCACCGCATTCAGCATCGACGGGCCGAATCTCGCCACGACCGATCTCGACGACCTGATCGACACGCCGCTCGCCGCACTGCGCGACATCGTGCTGCTGCGCCGCCAGCCGTACCTCGCGTCGGTGCTGCCGATGTACGCTTTCTTCGCGCTGCTGGTCCCCGCAATCCTGCCGCTCGCGCGCAGCAAGCCGTGGCTGCTGGTCGCCGGCAGCGTCGCGCTGTGGGCCGGCGCGCCGGCGATCAACAAGTACCTGCCCGCCGCGCCCGACATGCACTGGGACTTCAACCCGTTCGCGTGGCAACTGTTGTTCGTGCTCGGCGTGCTCGCGCGCTGCCAGCCGGTGTATCAGCGAACCCGCGCGCATCGATCCGGCTGGCTCGTCAGCGTGCTGGCGTTCGCGGTGGTCGTGGGCGCCGCCTACTACAAGCTGGTTCTGCTGCACGCGCCCCTTCCCGGAAGCCTCAAGCAGAATCTGTCCTATCTGCGCGCGGGCAACTTCCTCGCGATCGCGTGGCTCGTCGCCAATCTGATCGAGCTCGGCTGGGCGAAGAAGGTCGCGGGGCGGCTGCCGTGGGTCGGCTTGATCGGCCGTCAGGGCTTGCTGTGCTTCATTGCCGGCGCTGTGATTTCGCTGGTGATCGACTCGGTGCTCTACGCGGCGACCGATGGTTACCTGAACTATCCGCTCGGACTGCTCGCCGATGCGGCCGCGGTTGGCGCGCTGTTTGCCGTCGCGCTGGGCGTGGAGCCGCTGAAGCGCTTCGTCGCGCGGTTCGTTGAAGGGCGGCTGCGGACCTCGGGCTGAAGAACCTTGCGCGCATAAAGCGCCGTCCGCCTGTCCGCCACTTCCCATCTCAAATCTGGCGCCAATGCTGATAGGATGACGGCCGCGCGCGAATCCCGCGCCAGCCGGCCATCCTCACTGACATGCGTCGATTCCTCTGTTTCGCCCTCGCACTGCTTGCCTCCGCCGTCGGCGCGCCCGCGTTCGCGAGCACGGTCGCGAGCCGCAGCTTCCATTCCGATGCGCTCGGCCGCGACTGGAACTACACGATCTACCTGCCGGCCGGCTATCGCGCGGACGGTCCGCGCCTGCCGGTGCTCTACCTGCTGCACGGCAATAACGGCGACGCCAACGACTGGCTCGCGCAAGGTCATCTGCAGAGTGCCGCCGACACGCTGATCGAGCGCAAGGAGATTGCACCGGTCGTGATCGTGATGCCGCAAGGCGGCACGGACTGGTACGTCGACCGCAAGGAAAAGATGGAGAGCGCGTTCTTCGGCGATCTGCTGCCCGAGATCGAAACGCACTACGCGGTCGCGACGCAGCGCGGCGGCCGGATGATCGGCGGCGTATCGATGGGCGGCTTCGGCGCGCTGCGCTACGCGCTGACGCAGCCCGAGATGTTTTGCGGCGCGCTGCTGCTGAGTCCCGCGATCTACGCGAACGAGCCGCCGCGCGCGTCGGCGGCGCGGCGGGTCGGCGTGTTCGGCGAGCACCAGTTCGATCCGCGCATCTGGCACGAGCTCAACTACCCGGCGCAGTGGGACCGCTATATGAGCCAGCCGTATCGCCTGCCGATGTTCATCGCAGCCGGCGACGACGACCTCGACATCCAGGCCGACGCGTCGCTGCTGTACACCCGTCTGCGGCTCGCGGGCAATCCGGCGGCGCTGCGGATCATCGACGGCGGCCACACGTGGGACGTATGGAGCGCGCTGTTGCCAGCCGCGCTCAAATACACGCTCGGCTGCGTGAAGCCGCCGGCGCTGGAGCATCCGTCGAATCAGCGGCCTTGAGCCGGCGCTACTCCACGAGATCGGTCCACAGCACCATCAGCACCGTCATCAACGCGGGGCCGATGAAAATCCCCAGCAGCCCGAACGTCTCGGCGCCGCCGAGAATGCCGAACAGCACGAGCAGAAACGGCAGGCGCGTCGAGTTGCCGATCAGCACCGGCCGCACGAAGTGCTCGGCGACGAACACGACGACCGCGCCGAATATCAGCAGCCCGGCCGCTGCGACCATCGAGCCCTGCACGAGCAGCCACAGCGCCGCGAGACCGAATACGATCGGCGCGCAGAACGGCAGCATCGCGGCGATCGCCGTCACGAAGCCGAGCAGCGCCGCATGCGGCACGCCGGTCACGAAGTACGCGACGCCAAGCAGCAGGCCCTCGCCGACGCCGACCACGATCAAGCCCGACACGGTGGCGCGCACCGCGGTCCCCATATGCGCGACGAGGTCCGCGCCGCTATCGCCGAAACCGCGTCGCGCGGCCTTCAGCAACGAGCCGGACAGGCGCGGCCCCGCCTGAAAAATCACGAACAGTGTGACCAGCATGAACGCGAACACCATCGCCGCATGCGCGGCGCGAGCGCCGAAATGCCGGCCGAGCGTCATCACCGTTTCGCTGTGCAAGCCTTTCATCGCCGCCGAGTCGCGCAGCGGCTGAGCGAGATTGGCCTGCCACCACGAGCTGATCTGCTGCACGCCGAACGGCAGACGGTTGATGAAGTCCGGCAGCGGGATGCCGTTCTCCTGCGCGCTGCGGAACCATTCGTTCAGTTCATGCGCCTCGCGCAGCGCCTGCGCGATGCCGAGCCCGAGCGGCAGCAGCACGAGCACGGCAATCAGCAGCGTGAAGACGGTCGCGAGCAGGGTCGTGCGCCCCCTGAACCAGCGGCTCCCCGCCACCTTGTGCAGCAGCGGCCACAGCGCAATCGCGACGACCGCCGCCCACGCCACCACCACGATGAAATCGCGCACCACCCACAATGCGAGCAGCACGAGCCCGATATAGAGCACGACCGACGCGGCCCTCTGCTTTTTCTGGCGCTCGACGGCGACGGACGACGGTTCGGGAGAGTTGGGCGGGACGGCGGGAGGGCGTGGAATCATGTGAACTCTGGTGTTTTTTGAACAGTGTGCGCACGAGCCGACCTGAAAAATTCAAACCCGCTACACTGACGGCTCAGTTCGCCGCCCGACACCCAACATCTTAAAGGAAGCGTTGCCGCCCTTTTCCCGGCGGCCCTCCTCGTCGCGCCATATGCAACACAGCGTTGCAAAAATGTGCATTATTAAAAAATCACATAAAAATGCTTGTAACGCCCGTCATTTCAGCAAGTCGCAAATGTCAAGTGTGATTATTGCTAATTCCGGAACGGTGTTTCAACGATGACACAATGGCTATCCGGCGCGCACGGGACTAAATTCGGCACTCCACAATACGGAGTCGATGATGACCCTGGAGTCCATCCCCCTCGACGGTAGCAATGGCGTACGCATCGAAATTCTGGAGAGCTCCGACACGACGCTGGTGATCCGCTGGGTCGAGCCGGGCCGCTGCCACTACGGTGAACAGCGCTGGCGCCGCCGCTCGGCGCATTCGTCTGGCACCTGCGCGGTGTCGCGCCGCAAGATCCGCCGCGGTGACCCGGTGTTCAAGCCGGCCGAGCGCCCAGCGCCATCGAATGCGTCCGCGATGATCTGCGCGGAAATTCTCGAACCGCTGCTCGAAGCGGCCTGACGCACGGAACGTTCCCGACTACCGCGGCCGGAGCGCGAGTTTCAACCCCGTCTGTCTCCCTACCGCCCATGCGCCCCTTAACGACCGTGTGCCCGGCCGCCGCGGCATCGCATGATCCGCCGCCGCGCTGCCCCCGCTCACGGTTGCCGCCCCGCGCCTCGTGCGTTAAGGTGGACTCGTTGCGCCCGCCCGACTGCCGGCTCGCTATCCGGCGCCGGCTGCGCGCCTTCCACCACCGCGCCGCGCCCGCCGCGACGCCGTTTGAGGGCCGATCATGGCAGAAGACACGCCGCAAACCCGCGCGGCCACCGCCGCTTCCACGCCTTCCGCTTCCTCCGCTCCTCCCGCTTCGCTGATCCCGCCGCAGCAGTTCTCGCTCGACGTGCTGCTCGAAAAGTATGCGAAGGGCGACGAGCAATCCGCCGACGACGTGTATCGCCGCGTCGCGCGCGGCGTCGCCGAGGCCGAGCCGCCCGAGTTGCGCGCGTCGGTCGAGGAACAGTTCTTCGACAATATGCGCCACGGCGCGCTCGGCGCGGGCCGCATCATGAGCGCGGCGGGCAGCGGCATCGCCGCGACGCTGATCAACTGCTTCGTGCAGCCGGTCGGCGATTCGATTCAGGGCGTCGATGAACAGGGTTTGCCGGGCATCTACGTCGCGCTGCTGCAGGCGGCCGAAACGATGCGCCGCGGCGGCGGCGTCGGCTACAACTTCTCCGCGATCCGGCCGAAGGGCGCGCGGGTTCACACGACCAGCTCGGCCGCCTCGGGTCCGTGCAGCTACATGGACGTGTTCGACGCATCGTGCCGCACCGTCGAAAGCGCGGGCTCGCGGCGCGGCGCGCAGATGGCGGTGCTCGACTGCAACCATCCGGACCTGCTCGAATTCATCGAGGCCAAGCATTCGAAGGGGCGCTGGAACAACTTCAACGTGTCGGTCGGCGTCACCGACGAATTCATGCGCGCGGTCGAGAACGACGAGCCGTGGCAACTGGTCCATCGCGCCGAGCCGTCGCCGGCGCTGCGCGCGGCCGGCGACGTGCGGCAGCGCGATGACGGCCTGTGGGTCTATAGCGAACGTCCAGCGCGCGCGATCTGGGACCGCATCATGCGTTCGACGTACGACGTCGCCGAGCCCGGCATCGTGTTCATCTCGCGGATGAACGAGGACAACAATCTGCGCGCGGTCGAAACGATCCGCGCGACCAATCCGTGCGGCGAGCAGCCGCTGCCCGCCTACGGCTGCTGCAACCTCGGACCGCTCAATCTGACGCGCTTCGTCGTCGATCCGTTCGCGCAGATGCAGGGGCGCCAGCCATCGTTCGACTGGGACGGCCTCGCACGCCGCACCCGCACGCAGGTGCGCTTTCTCGACGACGTGCTCGACGTCACGCTGTGGCCGCTGCCCGAGCAATACGCCGAATCGCGCGCGAAGCGGCGCATCGGCGTCGGCTTCACCGGCCTCGGCGATACGCTGGTGATGATGGGCCTGCGCTACAACTCGCAGGAAGGCCGCGATTTCGCGGTACGCATCGCGCGCTTGATGCGCGACGAAGCGTATCGCGCGTCGGTCGAACTCGCGAAGGAGCGCGGCGCGTTCGAGCTGTTCGACGCCGCGCGCTATCTGGAAGCCGGCACCTTCGCATCGCGTCTGCCCGACGACATCAAGCAGGCGATCCGCCGCGACGGCATCCGCAACAGCCACCTGCTGTCGATCGCGCCGACCGGCACCGTGAGCCTCGCGTTCGCGGACAACGCGTCGAACGGCATCGAGCCGGCGTTCTCGTGGACCTATACGCGCATGAAGGAGATGGCCGACGGCGGCCGCGAATCGTTCGACGTCGAGGACTACGCATACCGGCTTTATCGCGAGCTCGGCGGCGATGTGACCCGCCTGCCCGACTATTTCGTCAGCGCGCTGCAGATGTCCGCGCGCGACCATCTCGACATGATGGCGGCCGTGCAGCCGTACGTCGACACATCGATCTCGAAGACCGTCAACGTGCCCGCCGACTATCCATTCGACGCGTTCGAAAGCCTCTACTTCGATGCATGGAAAAACGGGCTGAAGGGCCTTGCCACCTATCGCCCGAACGACACGCTCGGCGCGGTGCTGAGCGTGTCGTCCGCGCAGGCCGACGACACGCTCGCCGAGATGGATCAGGACCCGCTGCGTATCGCGATCGATCATCGGCCGAGGGGCGAATTGCCGGCGATCATCGAGAAGGTCGAGTATCTGACGCAGGCCGGCAAGAAGTCGCTGTATGTCGCAGTGTCGTTCATCGAGGTGACGGGGCGGCTCGGCGGCGAGGACGTGACGATCGAGCGGCCGATCGAATTCTTCATTCCGGTCGGTCAGCGCGACGAGTCGCAGCAATGGATCACCGCGACGATGCGTTCGCTGTCGCTGGCCGCGCGCGGCGGCTTCGTCGCGCGCAATCTGCAGGATATGCGCAAGGTGTCGTGGGATCGCGGCCAGGTGCGGCTTGGCGACGTGCAGCGGCTCGACGGTCATCGCGCGCCGCGCTGGCACGATTCCGAAGTGGCGGCGCTCGCGTTCGCGATCCAGCAGATCCTGTATCGACGCGGCTTTCTCGACGCCGAGGGCAATCAGGTCGCATCGCGGATGCTTGCGCGTTTGCCGCGCGGACAAATGAAAACAGACTTGGCGCTGTCCGCCGATTTCGGCCTGCGTCCGAATCCGGCGGATAGCGCCGACGCGTTGCTGCAGCCGAACGGCACGCAAGGGCTGCACACGATGCTCGGACGCAAATGCGCTTCGTGTGGCGCGAATGCGGTGATTCGCAAGGATGGCTGCGATTTTTGTACCGCGTGCGGGGAGGTGGGGGCGTGCGGGTAGCGGGAGGTGAGGAGCGAGCGGCGTGGATGTGAGTATTCCCGTAAGGTCGCAAAGCGACCGTGGCAACTAATCTAGGCCGTGAGGTCCGAAAAGGTCGCATTCAGCCGCCGCGTCGACCCGGGCTAAAACGATGCGCCTGCTGTTCCCCTCGCCGAGATCAATGCAGGATTTTGGCTCGACGACGTGCAGGATAGTTGCCCTGCCGCATCGGGCCGCGTTGTACGATGGATTCGGCAGCAAGCTCTTTTGGGCTTGTCGTTTCGGTATCTGGTTCGCTCATTTTATGGTTATGACGGGGACTAAAGATTTAACTGGAATTTTGTCGAGTGGGCGCGCTCGCATATGGTTGCGAACAAGGTTGATGTGGCCTATCACAAGACTGACCTGCTCGAACAGCGCTGCCCGTGAAGGAAGAGTGGGCGGCGCATGTCTCCGGCATGGCGGGTTGATTGTAGAAGCGGCCGAAGAGAGAGGCACAAAAAAAAACGACTTGTGAGGGGCGGCATATTCGTCTCCACTATGCATGTTCCCGGATGATGAACAAATCGAACTCTATAGCGATCGCAAAGCCGGCAGTCGGATGCAGATAGACAATGTGTTGAGCTGTTCTTTTACCCGGCAATGAGCACTTCAACAGATTGCGTGCAAGTGCTTCAACTTGCGTGTTCGGCCGTGCCCTCTCCATCGACAGCACGATATTGACTGTACCGCCGTTCTCGAGCCCTAGACGGGTCACTCCTTGAAAGGTGGCCGTGACTCGACGCGCACCGAGTTTGAGACCCAGAATCAATGTGTCAGGACAAGTCAAGTCAGATTCATTTTGTAGCACGATGCTTTCGACATGCCAGTCATGGAAGTAATCATACGCGTGGAGCGTTGCGTCAATATCTGTCACAGTTTGCCTCACTAAGGGAGAATTGAAACGGGCCAACCTTGATCGCGCACGTTGCCATCCCAGTTATGTGCATGCGGATTAGACTGCCCGTGGTGGGAATCAAAGTCTATGTCAACCGCTGCCGAGCCATTAGAATCAAACATGCGCCATTGCTTCTTCATACCGGGGTGGGACGCGTTTTCAGCCGATGTTGACCCTGATACGAGCGACATCGTGCTCCGGTTGCCAGGGAACACCTGAGGGTGTTGATCGTCACGGGATGATCCTCAAGTTGGACGAAACAGGAATCCGCACCGTTGCGTGCGTGCGCGCGGTGCTCGAAGGTGCCAGCAACTTCCTGCGCGACGGCGTCACACTCAATGGCCTGCAGCAGGAAGCACAGCGTCTTACTGACATCGAGGCCGCCCGGCAGGTTCGGGAAGCCCGCGAGGCCATGCTGAAGAGGTGATTGCCCAAACGCGACCAATCTACGGGGACATCTGGAGTTTCGCCACCACCTGCGCTGCCTGATTGCAATGCCCTACAATCCCACCGACTTCTTCTATAACGATTGGCTTGCCGAAAGAGTGAGTTCTCTCAGGGTCATTTCGGTTTTGTAGAGTACTAAAAGCGCCCGCACACACAGTCGCCGAGCGGTTTCATCTGCACGCCGAACACGGGCGCGAAATGACCGACGAGAATGCCAGCCGCAAGTCCGATCAGGACCTGCACGTAGAGATGTTTGAGCACGCGCAAGATGGTGTCTCCTCCACTCGCTGCTGCCAGATGTCGAGCCGGCGCCACTGCCGCATGAGCTGCCGGTCACGGGGGCATCGTTGGCCGCTTCTCCGTGCCGGCATGCGCCGGGAAGGTGGGGACCGCGGCGCGCGAGCCGTGCGGCTCGCCGCGGCGGCCAAGCCGCCCGTGTCAGGCGCTTTCGAACAGACGCGTCAGGACGAACTCGCGATGACCGAGCGCTTCGGCTGCGGTGAAACGGCCGTTGATCGTCGCCATCATGCATTGGAGCAGTTTGTCGCCGCTCTGGTCGAGGTTCTGCTCACGCTGCAGAATGCCGGTCACATCCACGTCGATATGCTCGCCCATCGTGCGGACCGTGCGCGGATTCGCGCAGATCTTGATGACCGGCACGATCGGATTGCCGATCACGTTGCCTTGTCCCGTCGGGAAGAAATGCACGACGAAGCCCGATGCCGCGCACAAGGTCACCATCTCGGCCGCGGCCGATGACGAATCCATGAACCACAGTCCCGAATGCGTCGGCTCCTCGGCTTTGTCCAGCACGCCATCGACCATGCACTTCTTGCCGATCTTCTGGATGTTGCCGAGCGCCTTTTCCTCGATCGTCGTCAGGCCGCCCGCGATATTGCCCTTGGTCGGCTGCGACTCGGACAGGTCATCGGTTTTCCAGCGGTTGATCATGTCCTGGTAGCGGTCGAACATGAACTGGAAGCGCTCGCGCACGCCGTCGTTCGCGCAGCGCGCGGCGACGATCTGCTCGCCGCCCGTGAGCTCCGAGGTTTCGCCGAATACGAGCGTGGTGCCGAGGCCGTAGAGTTTGTCGAACGCATTGCCGACGGTCGGGTTCGAGCCGCAGCCCGACGTGGTGTCCGACTCGCCGCACTTGGTCGACACCCATAGCTCCGAGATCGGGCACGCCTCGCGATCGAGCGAGGTCGCATACTGCACCATTTCCTTCGCGGCCTTCGACGCGCGCATGATCGTGTCGTGATCGCCATGCAGTTCGATGCCGAAGCCCATCACCGGCTTGCCGGTTTTCGCAATACCGTCGACGACGCGCTTGGTCCAGCCCTCCTCGATCCCGATCACGACCACCGCCGCGACGTTCGGATTGCTGCCCGCGCCGATCAGCGTGCGGAAATGCAGTTCGAGGTCGGCGCCGAATTGCAGCCGCCCATACGGATGCGGCAGCGCCATGGTCCCCTTGATGTTGTGTTCGACCGCCTGTGCCGCGGCATTGGACAGGTCGTCGACCGGCAGGATGATCACGTGGTTGCGTACGCCCACGCGGCCGTTGTCGCGACGATAGCCGCGGAAAGTGGTATCCAGGTCAATCACGCTCATGGTTTCTCTCTCGTTCGGGTTGCCAGTGAGGGGCGGCCCGATGCCGCGAAGCGGGATGCGGCAAAACAGGCAGCAATTGCGCGCGTTGCTTACCAGCGCTTCGTCTTGATGTTGTGCACGTGCGCGTGCTCGCCGGCCTTGATCGGCGCGACCACCTTGCCGATGTCGACGCCGTACTTGAACACCGTGTCGCCGACGGCCATGTCCTTCAGCGCGACCTTGTGACCGATCGGAATGTCCTGCTTCGCCGGCACGGTGACGATTGCGTCGTCGTCCATGATCCATGCGTTGAGCTGCATGCCCGCCTTGATGCCCTCGACCACCGCCACGCCGACCGTGTCTTTCGCCTCGTGCAGCACAATGTGGATCGTTCTGCGTGGCGCCGACGCGCCCGCTGCGGTGTCGTTGATGTCTGCCGTGGGATTGCTCATGAGCGTCTCCATTCGTAGTTTGAATGCGGTGAGGGTGCCGCCGGGGCAGCGCAGTCAGGTGCGCCGCGGTGAATCGATACTAGGCGTCCACTTACTCAATGTCAACTAGGTCATATATATGTGTTAGAGGACTGAATGAAGACCCATGCCGCTGTCGCGAATCGCCGACAACATACGATTCATCCAGATGTATTAGATGACCTGGTCGTTTAGAATCAGGCCAGGTTCAACGCAGGCGAGCTACGACTCGCGTATCCCAGAGGTTTTCATGAGCACGCTCGCGATCAACGCGCCCGCAGTGGGCGCCACACGGTACAAGGAGGTCAAGAGCGCGATTCTCGCGGCGCTCGCGGCCGGCGAATGGAAAGGCGGCGAATGCATTCCTTCGGAAAAGCGCCTTGCCGAACGCTTCGGCGTGTCGATCGGCACGCTGCGCAAAGCCATCGACGAACTGTGCGCCGAGAACATTCTGATCCGTCATCAGGGGCTCGGCACCTTCGTGGCGATGCATCAGCGCGACCGGCACTTCTTCCGCTTCTTTCGCATCGTGCGGCGCGACGGCGACAAGGCCTACCCGGTCGTCACGCTGATCGGGTTCAAGAAGGCGCGAGCGTCGCGCGAGGCGGTCGCCGCGCTCGGTATCGAGACCGGCGCGCGCGTGCTGCAGTTCGTCAACGGGCTCGCGCTGCACGGCAAGACCGTGCTGATCGAACATATCACCGTGCCCGAAGCGCTGTTTCCCGGCTTGACCGAAAGCAAGCTGCGCAACCGGCCGAACACGCTGTACAACTTCTATCAGGACGGTTTCGGCATCAACGTGGTCGAGACCGATGAGCGTGTGAGCGTTGCGCTCGCCAATGAGCTCGAAAGCGCGCAGCTTGGCGTCGATGTCGGCGCGCCGCTGCTCGAGATTCGGCGCATCGCGTACTCGTATCACCGCAGCGCGGTGGAACTGCGCATTTCGCGGCTCAATACCGAGGAGTACGAGTACATCGGCACGCGCGCGGCGCGCGACGATCAGAAATAGCGGACCACCGTCACTCGCCAGGGCCATCTGCGCAAAAACGACAGGCCAATCGTCTTTCATTTTCGGCCGGCGCCAACCTGTCTAAAATAGCCGCACTTCCGAATCCGAGAACCTAATGCTGGATACCCTCACGGGCGGCGCCGCGCCCATCAACGACGACTCCGGAATGTTCGAACTCGCGCCGGTGTCGCTGTGGCTCGAAGATTTCAGCGGCGTGCGCGCGTTGTTCGATGAATGGCGAGCCGCGGGCGTGACCGATCTGCGCGCCCATTTCGCCGCAGACCCGCGCCGCGTTGCGGAATGCGCTCACCGCATCCGCGTGATCAAGGTCAATCGGCAGACGCTCACGCAATTCGAGGCCGCCGATTTCGACACGCTGACGAGCAACCTCGCGTCGGTGTTCCGTGACGACATGCTGAAAACGCACCTCGAGGAGCTGTGCCAGCTCTGGGCCGGACAATCGAACTTCACGAGCCACACGGTCAACTACACGCTCGGCGGACGGCGGCTCGACGTGCTGCTCAAGGGTGCGGTGCTGCCCGGTCACGAGCAACGCTGGGACCGCGTGCTGGTGTCGACCGAAGACATCACCGAGCTCGAAGGCGCGCGGCGCCGTGTCGCGGAAGCGGAAGAATACGCGCGCGGGCTCTTCGAACATTCGCCGGTATCGCTGTGGGTCGAAGATTTCAGCGCGGTCAAACGCCTGCTCGACGGCGCGCGCGCGGCCGGCATCAACGATTTCCGGGTGTTTACCGACGTCCATCCCGAGTTCGTCGAACGCTGCATGGCGGAAATCCATGTGCTCGACGTCAACCACCACACGCTGGGTATGTTCGGCGCGAAGGACAAGAAGACGCTGCTGGCGCGCCTCGCCGACGTGTTCCGCGACGAGATGCGCCCGCATTTCCGCGAGCAGCTGATCGACCTGTGGGACAACAAGCTGTTCCAGCAGCGCGAGGTGCTCAACTATTCACTCGACGGCAACGAGGTTCACGTACACCTGCAATTCTCGGTGCTGCCCGGCCACGAGCGGGACTGGGATCTCGTGCTCGTCGCGCTGACCGATATCACCGCGCGCAAGAAGGCCGAGGCCTACCTGGAATTCCTCGGCAAGCACGACGTGCTGACCAAGCTGCGCAACCGCTCGTTCTACGTCGACGAACTGAACCGGCTGGAACGCAAGGGACCGTGGCCCGTCACGATCATCATGGCCGACCTGAACGGCCTGAAGCGGGTGAACGATCAGCTCGGCCACGCGGCCGGCGACGCGCTGCTGCGGCGGGCTGGCGAAGTGCTCGCGAAGGCGATGGAGTCGCCGTTCCACGCGGCGCGGATCGGCGGCGACGAGTTCGCGATCCTGATGCCCGATACCGACGAGCGCGGTGGCGCGGCGATGATCGACGCGATTCGCCAGCTGGTCGAGATGAACAACCAGTTCTATCCGGGCTCGCCGCTGAGCTTCTCGATGGGCGCGGCGACCTGCCAGCGCGGCGATCGGCTGGAAGCGGGCGTGCAGCGCGCCGATCTGCTGATGTATGAGGAAAAGCGCGCGCACTACGACGCGCAGGCGGGCGTGGACGCGCCGGCGAAGTAACGGCCGAGGGCGTCAGGCGTTCGCCACGCCGGCGCAACGCTCGACGCTCGAGCTCACTCAGCCCGGCAGCTTGGCTGCCAGCACATCCAGCCTGACGATGCTCGGCGGCGACGCGAACAGCTCGGCCGCCTTCTCCATCAACGCGGCCGCGACCTTGCCGTTCAGATGCGCGTCGCGGCCGGCTTCGTCGTCGAACGCATCGAAAATGGCGTAGATCGACGGACCGAGTTTCAGACCGAACCACGCTGCGGTGGCCGGTTCCTGCTCGACGAGCGGCAGGCCGCCGAGCAGAAACGCCTCGACTTCCTTTTCCTTGCCGGGCTTGGCTTCCAGACGGACATACAAAGCGAGCTTGACCATGATGCGACTCCTGGTGAGGTCGGCAGCGAACGATCCTTTCAAAGCGCTTTGAAAAGTATAGGCGGCGGCGTCTGACGCGGCGCCGGACCTACGCCGCGAACAAGTCACGCGCCCGGAAAGCGCAGCTCGAAACGCACCACGCCCGGCAGCGGACACACCACGCGCGCGCTGCCGCCATGCAGATGCATGATCGCCTTCACGATCGCGAGCCCGAGTCCGTTCGATTCCGTGAACGCGCTGCGCGCCGCGTCGCCGCGATAGAAGCGATCGAACAGCCGGTCGAGTTGCGCGGCCGGAATCGGCTCGCCCTCGTTCTCGACCGTCACCAGCGCGCCCGCCTGGTCTTGCTCGCCGCGCAGGCGCACGATCGTGCCGCCCGCGCCGTAACGCACCGCATTGACGACCAGATTGTTGATCGCGCGGCGGCACAGCATCGGATTGGCCGACGCGATGCCTGCCGCGTCGACTTCGAAACGCATGCCGCGTTCGTCGGCCAGGCCTTCGAAATAGTCGGCGATTCTGACGAGCTCGCCACGCAGATCGACCGGCTGCCGCTCGATCGACAACGCCGCATGATCCGCATGCGCGAGAAACAGAATGTTCTCCGCGATATGGCTCAGGCGATTCAGCTCCTCCAGATTCGATTCGAGCAGTTGCTGATACTCGTCGGGTTCGCGCGGCTGCGCGAGCGCCACCTGGGTCTGGCCGACCAGCGCGCCGACTGGTGTGCGAATCTCGTGTGCGAGATCGGCGGAAAACTGCTGCAGGCGTTGATACCCGTCGGCGAGACGATCGAGCATCGCGTTGAACGCGTGCGTGAGTTGACGCAGTTCCACCGGCGCCGCTTGATCGTCGAGCCGCACCGTCAGATTCGTCGGGCTGATTTGCGCGGCGCGGGTGGCGATCTCGCGCACCGGTCGCAGCGCGCGGCGCAGCACGCAGTAAGCGAGCAGCGTCGCAGCCAGCATGCCGCTCAGCGTCGCCAGCACGATGCGGTTGCGGTACTCGGCCAGCATGCGCATTTCGTGTGTCATCGGATGGCCGGCGATCACCTCGACTTCGGTGCCATCCTCGCGCGCTGTCGCGGTCGCGATCGCCCAATGCACCGGCACGCCGTCGGGAAGGTGCGTCCGACGGACGTCGATGGCGCGCGGCGGATCACCTGCCGGGGCGAGCGGCAAATCAGGCACCGCGAGCCCGCCCGGATTCACGTCGACGAACGGCGCTTCGCCCGGCCGCCGGAAGATCAGCACGTCCTCCTCCGCGCCGAGCATCGTCTCGAACAGCAGCGGACGCTTCTTCAATTCGCTGACCGAGTAAAGGTCGTGCACGATGCGGCTGAAATGCTCGACGCGGCCGCTCAGCACGACATCGGCGCGGCGTTGCAGCGCGACTTCGGCGGAATGATAGAAATACGCGCCGAGCGAACCGATCACCGCGCAGGCGATCAGCGCGAACAGCAACGTGGTGCGCGCGATCAGCGAGCGTTCGGTCCAGAGTCTCATGCGCCGTCGCCGAACGCGTAGCCGATGCTGCGCACCGTGTGAATCAGCTTCTTCTCGAACGGGTGATCGACCTTCGCGCGCAGGCGCTTGATCGCCACGTCGACCACGTTGGTGTCGCTATCGAAATTCATGTCCCACACTTCCGACGCGATCTGCGAACGCGACAGCGCTTCGCCCTCGCGGCGCACCAGTAGATGCAGCAGCATGAACTCCTTGTTGGTCAGCGGAATGTCGACGCCCTCGCGCGTGACCCGGCGGCGCAATACGTCGAGCTTCAAGTCGGCGACTTCGAACACGTCGCTTTCGCGGATCACCCCACGGCGCAACAGCGTGCGAATGCGCAGCACCAACTCGGTAAACGAGAACGGCTTGACCAGATAGTCGTCGGCGCCGAGTTCCAGACCGCGAATGCGGTCGCTGACCTGATCGCGCGCGGTCAGGAAAATCACCCGCAAATCGCGTCGCGCGCGCAATGCCCGCATGATTTCCCAACCATCGATGCCGGGCAGCATCACGTCGAGCACCACGAGTTCGTAGTCGTGCCCGAGCGCCAGGTGAAGGCCGTCCGTGCCGGTGCGCGCGAGGTCTACCGCGTAGCCATTCTCGCGCAAGCCCTTCTTCAGATAGTCGCCGGTTTTCGGATCGTCTTCGATAACCAGAATGCTCATGATGCTCGCCGCTCCTGCGCACGATTCGACCCGCAAGGCCGCGCTCGCGCGCGCAATAAACGCCTGACGGGAGCGCTCGAAAAAACCTGCGACGCTCCCCCGGCGGCCATTCTACGTGGCCGCCGTCGGCCATTGATGACGTTTTTGTCATCCTCCCGTCACCTTGATGAGCCGATGTGGCGGCTAGTCTGACAGCACCATCCACCACGCTGCATCCCTTTCCTGGAGTTGCCTGATGAAGACCCGCATGAACACTGTCCGCGCACGCACGCTGCGCGCCCTCGCCGTCCCCGCACTCGCCGCCGCACTGTTCGCGACGACGTTCGGGGCTTCGGCCCAGACTGCCGTGCCGACCGGCGTGCGCGGCACGGTCACGTCGCTGTCGGGCGATCTGCTCAAAGTCCACACGCGCGACGGCCAGGACGTCGACGTGAAGCTCGCCGCCGACACGCCGATTCGCGGCGTCACGCTCGCGAACGTCACCGACATCAAGCCGGACAGCTATGTCGGCACCGCCGCGATTCCGCAGTCCGACGGCACGCTGAAAGCGCTCGAAGTGCACGTGTTCCCGCCGAGCATGCGCGGCTCGGGCGAAGGTCATCGACCGTGGGATCTCGGCGCGAACAGCACGATGACGAACGGCACGGTCGGCTCGCTGGTGGTCAGCAACGGCCGCACGATCACCGTCAAGTATAAGGACGGCGAGAAGAAGATCGTGATTCCGCAGGACGTGCCCATCGTCAGTCTGGAGCCTGGCAGCCGCGCGCTGCTGACGCCCGGCGCGAAGGTCGTGCTGTTTGCGCACAAGGAGGCGGACGGCTCGATGGCGGCGAATTTCATTTCGGCCGGTGAGCATGGCGTGACGCCGCCGATGTAACGCGGCACTTCGTTCGTCTTCCTCCTCTCGTCTTTGAAGCCAATGCCCGACTCGCAAGCAGCTCTGATCGTTCATCCTCTCTTCGTTCGCGTGACGCACTGGATCAACGCGTTCGCGATGGTCTGCATGGTGATGAGCGGATGGGCAATCTATAACGCGTCGCCGATCTTTCCGTTCCGGTTTCCCGTATGGGCGACGGTCGGCGGATGGCTCGGCGGCTCGATCGCATGGCACTTCGCGGCGATGTGGCTGCTGTGCGTGAACGGGCTGCTGTATTTCGCGTACGGCGTCGCGAGCGGCCATTTGCGTCGCAAGCTGCTGCCGGTGCGTGCCCGCGACGTGGCGCGCGATGCGGCGCTCGCGTTGCGCTTCAGACTGCCGCACGAGACCGGCCGGTACAACGCCGTGCAGCGCGCGCTGTATCTGCTGGTGCTGCTGCTCGGGGTGCTGCTCGTCGCATCGGGACTGTCGATCTGGAAGCCGGTGCAGTTCTCGTGGCTGACCGCGCTGTTCGGCGGCTTCGATTTTGCGCGGCGCGTGCATTTCGTCGCGATGGCCGGCGTGGTCGGCTTCGTCGTCGTGCATCTGCTGCTGGTGCTGCTGGTGCCGCGCACGTTGCCGCCGATGTTCACTGGACGCGCCCGGCACCGCACGCATCGGATCGATCAAGCCCTTCGGAGGACTCGCGCATGAGCGCCCCGCAACGAACCGACACGGCGAACGATACGCACGCCAATACAGACGGCGCGCGCCGCTCACGCATCGTGCTTGCCGAGCACCGGCCGCAAATCGAGCAATTGCAACGCCGCTTATTTCTGCGCTCCTCGCTTTCGATTGGCGCGCTCGCGATGCTGTCCGGCTGCAACCTGCAGGACAACGATTCAGTGGACAAAGTGCTGTGGGCGATGTCGCGCTGGAACGATCGCGTGCAGGCGTGGCTCTTCAATCGCAACAAGCTAGCGCCGACCTATGCCGCGCGCGATATCACCGATCCTTTTCCGTTCAACGCGTTCTATCCCGAGTTCGATGCACCCGATATCGACGGCTCGAGCTTTCGGCTCGAAGTGTCGGGGCTCGTCGCGGACAAGCGCAGCTGGAGTCTCGAGCAGCTGCGCAAATTGCCGCAGGTTTCGCAGATCACGCGCCACGTGTGCATCGAGGGATGGAGCGCGATCGGACAATGGAGCGGTGTGCCGTTTCGCACGTTTCTCGAACTGATCGGCGCCGATCTGAGCGCGCGCTACGTGGGCTTCAAATGCGCGGACCGCTATTACTCGAGCCTCGACATGGCGACCGCGCTGCATCCGCAAACACAATTGACGCTCGCTTTCCGCAACGCGCCGCTGCCGGCCAAATACGGTTATCCGCTGAAGCTGCGCGTGCCGACCAAGCTCGGCTTCAAGAACCCGAAGCATATCGCCGCGATCTTCGTCACCGACACGAACCCCGGCGGCTATTGGGAAGATCAGGGCTACAACTGGTTCAGCGGACTTTAGACCGCGGTCACGTAACGCGGCACCGGCTTGTGCGCGCGCGGCAGCGGCGCATCGTGAGCGGCGCGCATGCGCTTGACCTCGTCGACGGGACTCAGGCCGAATAGCCGCTTGAACTCACGGCTGAACTGCGACGCGCTTTCGTACCCGACCCGCGCGGCGGCCGCGCCGGCATTCAAGCCATCCTGCACCATCATCAGACGCGCGTGATGCAGACGCGTGGTCTTCACGTACTGCATCGGCGACGTCGCGGTCACCGCCTTGAACTGCGCGTGAAACACCGCGAGGCTCATGCCGGCCTCGGCCGCGAGCGTATCGACATCGAGCGAGCCGTGGTAGTCCGCATGAATGCGCCGCAGCGCCTTGGCGATGCGGCCAAAGTGATTCTGGTGCGTGAGCGCCGCGCGAATCGCGCCGCCCTGCTCGCCGGTCAACACGCGATAACAGATTTCCCGCACGATGCCAGGGGCGAGGATGCGCGCATCGAGCGGCGATGCGAGTGCTTCCATCAGACGCTTCACTGCGCCGCTCAGCGCGGGATCGAGCGGGGTCGAGTAGATGCCGGCCGGTTCGTGCTGCGCGATACCCTGGGTCTCGTTGAGCGCCATCAGCAACTCGGCGACCATCGTCAGATCGACGCGCACGGAAATGCCGAGAAAAGGCTCCTGTTCGCTTGCTTCGGTCTCGCATTCGAACGGCAACGGCACCGACAACACCAGGTACTGCTGCGCGTCGTACTGGAACACCTGATCGCCGATAAAGCCGCGCTTGCGTCCCTGGCAGACGATCACGATACTCGGCTCGTACATCACCGGCCTGCGCGCCATCGGCTGATTCGCGCGCAGCAGGTCGACGCCTTCGAGGCTCGAACGCGTAATGCCGGCATTCGGCGCGAGCAGATTGAACAGTTCGAGCACGCGGCGCTGCGCCGCATCGTTCGTAACGGAATCGAGAGCTTGAGTGGACATGACGATATGGTGACAGCCAGGAGAATAATGCCTGGAATTTAGCACCAAACAGTGTATCGCGCTGCTCCTCCAGAGTTTTAGGCAAACCTTCAAGACAATCAGGTATTCCCCGGTGGGTGTCGGACTCCTAAGATGGGAACCCTGCCGGATCGCCCTTTTCGCCGCGCGCAGCGTGCGCGGTAATTGGCCACCATCAGTCTGCTGGACGCTGATGTTGGCCACCTATGCACGCTCCCCGACTCCGGTTCATGCTGCGGCCCGCCGCATCCGCAACCCAGTGTTGCGCATCGCCGGCGCGTCGCATGTTGCGCCATTACCCTCTTTGCTGGAGCTACCCATGAGCACGACGTATGCCTATGCAGCGACCGACGCCACCACGCCGCTCGCCCCATTTGAATTCCAGCGCCGCGCACCGCGCGCCCATGACGTGCAGATGGAAGTGCTGTACTGCGGCGTGTGCCATTCCGACCTGCATCAGGCGCGCAACGAATGGAAGAACACCATCTACCCGGTTGTGCCGGGCCACGAAATCGTGGGCCGCGTGACTGCGGTCGGTCCGAACGTAACGAAGTACAAGGTCGGAGAACTGGTCGCGGTCGGCTGTCTGGTCGATTCGTGCCGCACCTGTTCGAGCTGCGCGGAAGGTCTCGAGCAGTATTGCGAGAACGGCTGGGTGGGCACGTACAACGGTGTCGATCGCGTCGACGGACAGATCACGTACGGTGGCTATTCGACGCAACTGGTCGTCGACGAAGCTTTCACGCTGCGCGTGCCGCAGAATCTCGACCCCGCGGGTGTCGCGCCGCTGCTGTGCGCGGGCATCACCACGTATTCGCCGCTGCGCACGTGGGGCGTGGGCCCGGGCAAGAAGGTCGGGATTGTCGGCCTCGGCGGACTCGGCCATATGGGTGTGAAGCTGGCTCGGGCGATGGGCGCGCATGTCGTGCTGTTTACGACGTCGCCGTCGAAGATCGAGGATGCGAAGCGGCTTGGCGCGCATGAAGTTGTTGTTTCGAAGAATCCGCAGGAGATGGAAGCGCATGTGAATAGCTTCGATTTCATTCTCAATACGGTGGCTGCACAGCATGATCTCAATCCGTTTTTGAATCTGCTGAAGCGCGATGCGACGATGACCTTGGTTGGTGCGCCGGAGCACGATCATCCGTCGCCGCAGGTGTTCAATCTGATCTTCAAGCGGCGGCGCCTTGCTGGTTCGCTGATTGGCGGTATTGCGGAAACGCAGGAAATGCTCGATTTCTGCGGGGACCATGGCATTACTTCGGATATTGAAATGATTCCGATGCAGAAGATCAATGAGGCTTATGAGCGGATTCTCAAGAGCGATGTGAAGTACAGGTTTGTGATTGATATGGATTCGTTGCGGAAGTAAGAGCTGCTTGTTTGCCGCGCAGCGGGTGGCTTTTTTTGCGCCCGCGGCGCGGGGTTCTGTTTTGTTGTTGTGTTTTTTTGCCTTCGCTCTTTTTTTCTGTGTTCTTAGGGTGTTGGCCTTTCCTTGATTTGTTGTCGGTCTATCAGCGTTGCCCCTGTGCGGGGCGGCACCTACTTTCTTTGCTGCTGCAAAGAAAGTAGGCAAAGAAGACAGCTCAAACCGCAAGCTCATAAGCGGGTTCCTCGGTCTGCCTGAGCTAGTGGTGCATCTGGAATCTGTCACCTCGCACATTCCGCGTTAGTGACAAGGCTGTCATACCTCCGGCGGCGCTGCGCTCGCCGAAGCACTGTTCTCAAACCATCGGTTGTTTTGGCTTGTCGCCGAGCGCAGCCGATGGCCCCACTAACACAAAAAAACACACTAGTTTCCCCTGTATACCGGTCCGCGATGCACGTAGTGCGGAGTGGGATGGATGACGGCTTTGTCACTGCCGGCGAATGTGCGGGGGCACGGATTCCAGATGCACCACTGCCGCTTGTGGGGCACGGTGCCCGCTTAAGAAAGCGGTTTGATCTGTCTTCTTTGCCTACTTTCTTTGCAGCAGCAAAGAAAGTAGGTGCCGCCCCGCACAGGGGCAACGCTAATAGACCGACAACAAATCAAGGAAAGGCCAACACCGCAAAGAACAAAGACAAACCACCCGCCGCAGGCAAAAAAAGAGAAACCTCATTTGGAGCATCCCAGTGATCGACAGAATAACTGCAATGCGCACATTCATCCGAATCGTGGACACCAACAGCTTCACCCGCGCAGCGGAATCCCTGAACATTCCCCGCGCAACGGCGACGACGATCGTGCAGAACCTGGAAGCCCTGCTCGGCACAGCGCTCCTGGTCCGCACCACGCGCCGCCTGAGCATCACACCAGAAGGCGCCGCCTATTACGAACGCTGCGCGCAAATACTGGCCGACATCGACGAAATGGAAGCCAGCATCCGCAACTCGACCGACAACCTGACCGGCCGCCTGCGCATAGAAATGCCGAGCGCAGTAGCAAGCGCAATCGTGCTTCCATCGCTAGACGAGTTCCACGCCCTCTACCCGAACCTCGATCTCGCGATCGGCGTCAGCAACCGCACCGTCGATATGGTTTCCGAAGCAATCGACTGCAGCATCCAGCTCGGTGAATTGCCCGATTCCAATCTCGTCGCGCGCCAACTCGGCACGCTCGATCAGGTCACCTGCGCGAGTCCAGCCTATCTGGCCCGCCACGGCACGCCAGCCGATCTCGACGAGCTGCGCGCGCACGTCGCGGTCAACTGCGTGTCGCCGCATAGCGGCCGCGAATGCGACTTCGATTTCGAAGTGGACGGCGAAGCGCGCAAGGTCAAGCTCAACGGCTTCGTGCAGGTCAGCGACGAACAGGCGTACCTCACCTGCGGACTGCAAGGCCTCGGCATGATCCAGCCCGCGCGCATCGCCGCACAGCCTTACCTCGACTCGGGCTTGCTGCATGAAGTGCTGCCGCAATGGAAACCCGTGCCGATGCCGGTCTCGGTCGCGTACGTGAAAAACCGCCGCGTGTCGCCGCGCGTGCGCGCGTTCGTCGATTGGCTCGCGGAGCTGTTCGAGAAGGCCGGCCACGTCGAGCAGGATCTGTCGCGCGTGCGTCAGTTGCTGCGCGGCCTGCATCCCGCATGAAGCGGGTGCGGGCGCGCGGCGCTCGCGCGTTGATTAGTCCATCGGCCGCACCGGCACGGGCCTCGTCAACAGATCGACATAGAAATTGAAAAACGCCGGATTATCAAATCGTTTGACGACCGTCATCTTCTGCAAACCCGGCGGCGGCGAACTCGCGTAGCCCGTTGCCTTGCCATCGTTGGCGCCGATGCCCGTATCCACATCCACCCACTCTTCGACGGTCTGCGTCGCGAACGACGGATGCATCAGATACGCGAGCGTCAGCGTGTCCCAAATGTTCGTCGTGTAGTTCGGATTGGTCTCGAAGCCGTTCTTGCCGTCGTAGCCGTAACCGTTCAGCGTCCTGAACAGTTGCGTGATGATGGTCTGCTTCGCCGGATCGTGTGCAATGCGGTCGTAAAGCGCCTTGTCCATTTGCACGGTATTCGTTACGTCGAGCGGAATCACCGTCTGTCTGATCGGCAGATGCAGCACTGTTTTCGCCGCTTCGGGATCGAACCACCAGTTGAACTCGGCAGTGGGCGTGGTATTGCCCGGCACGTCGATCGCGCCGCCCATGTAGATGATCTGCTTGATCAGCGGCACGATTTCGGGGTGCTCGCGGGTGGCCAACGCGATGTTGGTCAGCGGGCCGATTGCGAGGATCGTCACCTCGCCCGGATAGCGCTTCACCGATTCGACGATGAAGTCGATCGCGCTCTGGCTTCGCACCTTGGTGTGCGTCGCGAAGCCATCCGGCGGCGCGACGAGCTCGCTTGCCGATTTCGGCTCGGGCTTGCTCCATGCGCCAATGTAACCGTCCCCGCCGGGGAATTCTTTCAGTTCCCGCTGGATCGTCGTGAAGTCGTGCGACAGCGCGTAATTCGCGCCCGCATACACGCCGATCTGTTGTTCGACGCCGAGCCGCTCGACCGATTTCAACGCATCGGCAACACCCTGCTTGAGCCACTGATTGCCGGACACCACGGTAATGCCGAGCACTTTCAGCGAACCCTGCGCCTGCAATTGCGCGGCCATCACGCCGAGTTGCCCGTCGTCGCCGAGCGTGTTGTAGTCGCTGTCGATGATCACCTTCGGCGGATCGCTTCGGGCATTGACACCGGTGCTGGCGTAAGCCGTGAGATCGAGTGTGATTGCCACGCTTGCCGCCCAGATCAATGCCACGAGAATTCGCCTCATCGATGCCTCCTTTGAAATGCCGCTGAGTGACGCGGACAAGGAAACCATCATAGGCGCAAGCCATGTGAATGACGAACAATCAACGCACAACGACAGCGCAAGCAAAAGCGGCTCGCGACGCCACTGCAACGTCGCGAGCCGCCTCGAATTGCGCGCCGTCAAAGGCGCATTACTGCGATTCCTCCGCCCACACGGCGTTCTCCCGCGTCATCAGCGAGGTCGATGCCGCCGGTCCGAACGTGCCCGCCGAATACGAGCGCGGCCGCTCGCCCGACTTCGCCCAGCCGTCGAGAATCGGCTCGGCCCACGCCCATGCCGCTTCGAGTTCGTCGCGGCGCATGAAGTGTGTCAGCCGTCCGCGGATCACGTCGATCAGCAGCCGCTCATAGGCTTCCGCGCGACGCTCGGTGAACGCCTGCTGCAGGTCCAGGTTCAGGTTCACCGGCAGCATATGCATGCCGCTGCCGGGTTCTTTCGCGAGCACCTGCAGCTGGATCGACTCTTCCGGCTGCAACTGGATCACCAGCCGGTTGCCGTAGGTGCGTCCATTGCTCGGAATGATCGAGAACGGCAGCTCGGAGAATTCGATGACGATCTCCGACAGCTTCTTCTGCATCCGCTTGCCGGTGCGCAGGAAGAACGGCACGTTGGCCCAGCGCCAGTTGTTGATCCGCGCGCGCAATGCGACGAAGGTTTCGGCGCGGCTGCCCGCCGGCACGTTTTCTTCTTCGAGGTAGCCCTTGACCGCCTCGCCATCGACGGCGCCCGCCGTGTACTGGCCGCGCACGGTGTCGCGGGCGATGTCCTCGGGTGTCATCGGCCGCAGCGAGCGCAGCACCTTCAGCTTTTCGTCGCGCACCGCGTCGGGATCGAGCGACACTGGCGGCTCCATCGCGACGATGCACAGCAGTTGCAGCAGGTGGTTCTGCACCATGTCGCGCAGCGCGCCGGTCTTGTCGTAGAACCCCGCGCGAGTGCCCACGCCGACCGTTTCGGCCACCGTGATCTGCACGCTCTTGATGTACGGCGCCTGCCACAGCGGCCCGAAAATCGGATTGCCGAAGCGCAGCACCATCAGGTTCTGCACGGTTTCCTTGCCGAGGTAGTGGTCGATCCGGTAGATCTGCGATTCTTCGAAATGCTTGCCGACCGCGTTGTTGATCTCCTGCGCGGACGCGAGATCGTGGCCAAGCGGCTTTTCGAGCACCACGCGCGAATGGGCGTCGACAAGCCCGGCCGCCGACAGGTTGTCGCAGATATTGGTGAACAGATCCGGCGACGTCGCCAGGTAGAACACGCGGTTCACGCCGTCGCGCGATGCTTCTTTCAGGCGTTGGTAGTCCTCGGGCGAATCGACGTCCATCCGCACGTATTCGAAAATCGCGAGAAATTTGTCCCACGCGGATGCATCGAACGCCTTCTTGTCGATGAAGGGCTTAGCCTTCTGCTCCATGAATTCGCTGATGTATTCCTCGCGCGACCAGGGCTTGCGCCCGATCGTCAGAATGCGGGTGTCCGGCGGCAGGTTGCAGTGCAGATGCGCCATGTACAGCGCGGGCAGCAGCTTGCGGAACGACAGGTCGCCGGTGCCGCCGAAGATGATCATGTCGAGCGGCAGGTCGGGTGTGGCAGGAGCTTGTTGGGTCGTCATGGCACGGTCGCAGCGTCTAGGGGGAAGGCGTCGATCAGGAATCGGCGGCGGGCGGACGGGCTATCGCTCACGTCCGGTATGGCGCTTTTTCCGGCAAACTTCTATGGTGCAACGTTTTGAGATAGTTTGCACGGCAACATCTGCCGCAGGTTAGCGCAAGTTGCCAAGCTTGCGCGCCACGCGGTTGTTTTTTCGGGATATTTTGCGCGATTTTGGCGGGTGGCCCGCCGACGGTCAGCCGCGCGCCAGCGCGTCTCGCGCGACCCGGCACGCGGCCAGATCCCACGCCGCGCAGCCGACGCTCTTGAACACCACCGGTCCCGCCGGCACCGGCTGCGTCTTACCGAGCACCGCGGCGATCCCGCCCACCCGCGCCCAGTCGACGCCCGCCTGGATGAAATCGCCGGCCTCGTGCTTCGCGCCGGCCTCGTCGTCGACGAACAGCGCGCTGCCCGCGATCGTCGTCGCGCCGATCTCGACCATCTGCGGCGTGAAAGCGCCGACACCGATCACGAGCCGCTCGGCGCGCGCCGTCTCGTCGTAGACCGGCTGTTTGCTCGTGGTCAACGCGATCACGATCTCGACCGAAGCCGGAATTGTCGCGCCGGTTTCCGCGAGCGGCCGCAACTCACGCACCTTGCCGCGCTGCGCCGCGCAGAACGCTTCGGCGCGCGCGGGCGCGCTGCCCTTGACCCACACGCACGCGTCGGGAAACAGTTCGCCGATCGCTTCCAGATGATTGAGCGCCTGCGTGCCGGTGCCGATCAGCAGGAATTCGCGCGGCGTGCGCGCGGCGAACGTCGCGATGCCGAGCATCGACATCGCCGCGGTCCGACGGCCCGTCACGGTCGGACCGTCGAGGACGAACAGCGTCTCACCGGTATCGGCATCGAAGGCCATCACCTGGCCGTGGATCGTCGGCAGATGGCGTGCGCCGTTGCTCGCGCACACGTTGACGAGCTTGTGGATCGCCAGATCGGGCGCGGTGGCGGGCATCGACAACATGATGCCGCCGGCGTTCAGCGGCACGACGAGCCGTTCGGGGCTCACGATGCGTCGTTGCGCGTAGTCGATGCTTGCGCGCCGCAATGCGTCGACAAGCGCCGCATAAGGCATCAGCCGCGCGGTGGCGGCGGCGTCGAAGATCTGCGTGGTCGGGCGGGTCATGGGCGGGACGGTCCAATGCTGGATGGAGTGGGCACGGCGTCACCGTAACCGAGCGCAAGAAAATTGACTAGTCGTGTGGGCGGCTACTTCCCGCCGTTACCGTCGCGATTCTGGTCGCCGTTCTTGCCGTTGCCGTTGCCGTTACCGTTGCCGGTGCCGAACATCGCCCGACACGCCGGGCTCAGTTCGTCGAGGTGCCGCTTCATGCAGGCGATGATCTTCGCCCGGTGCGGAATCTCCGCGGCGCAGAAATGGAACGCATCATGACGGCACGCATGGGCCTGTTCTTCGCGGGTCGCGGCCTGCGCGGCGCCGGCAGCGTCGAGCACGACGAGGCTGGCGGCAAGCAGGCGGAAGGCTCGATTCATGGGAGCTCCGATAGGTCGCACGTCGAAGATGCTGCCTCAGCAGGAAGCAGACCCGAATCGCGAAGGCCGCGTCATGCCCAGCGCGCCAGCTAGCTCGTGCTGCGGCCGAGCGTCATCCCCCGCCCCGCATAGAAACGCGACATCGTCGCGAACCGCAGGTACACGTCGGACTGATGCGGCGCGACACCCGACGGGTTATGGAACCACACGCCGTCGCGATCCCGGCCGTGCAGCAGGATCAGATGACCGCCCCGCTGCAGGTTCGGCCGCTCCGGATAGCGGATCTCGGGGCTCACCGACACGATCGCGAGCGTATCGGCGTCGAGCCGCGCCGCGATCTCCTCGAGCGACGCCTGCGGCAGCACGTCGACATCGAGGCCGAAGGCCGGGCCCGCCCAGTCGGCGAACGGCCGGTAGATCAGCCCGTCGACACCGCCATCGTCGCGCAGCCGATACACGCCGTGCCGCAACGCGTCGTCGAGCAATGCGGCGCGTGGCGGGTGATCGATGCCCCAGTAGTCGAGCGCCGACTCCAGGCACGTCAGCCCGCACAGGCGTTGCGCCCAGAAACGATAGCGCTCGGGGTCGGCGAAACCGCTGCGCTGCCAGTGTGGATCGTCGCACGGATCGCGCTGCTGTTCGACGATGTCGCGCACCCACTCGGGGCTGCCCCATTGCGTGTAGTACGGGACGTCGGCGTGACGGAGAACGGGTTCGGTCATCGGTGGTATCGGTCGGGTTGAGTGGTATCGGGTCGGGTCGCGTTGCGCGCGGTTACAGCATGCTGCGCGGCCGCTTCATCGTGCCGTCGAAAAAACGCTGCAAACGGAACGCCGACAGATCGAGCGACGCGTTGCCGCCATCGTTGAGTTCCGCGAGCAGCTTGCCGACGATCGGCCCCATCGCGAACCCATGTCCGCAAAAACCGGTCGCGATCGTCAGGCCAGCGACCTGCGGCGGCGCATCGATCACAGGAATTCCATCGGGCAACACGTCGATCAGCCCGGCCCACGCCTCGACCACCTGGGCGTCGCGCAACGCCGGAAACAGCGCGCGCAGCTTGTTCAGCGCGCGCGGCGCGTGGCTCGGGTTAGGCTGCGGATGCGGGTCGCGCGGATAAAGCACACGTTCGGCGTCGGGCACGCCGCCCGGCAGACGCTCGCGCAGATCGCGCAGACAGGCGCCGTTCAGATGGAAGCTGAACTTCTCGCGCTGCGTCCACAGTTCTGGCAAAAACCACTTGAGCGCGCGGAAATGGCCGAGTGTCATGTCGACGTCGACCTGCATGTCGTCGGCGAGGTTGATCGCGCCGTTCGCGCGCTGCCGGATGCCGAGGCCGTGCCCCCAGAACGTCGACGCCGTGATCGGCGGCAGCGGATTGGTACGCATGCAGGTACCGCGCACCGCCTGCTGAGGCAGTTCGAGACCGAGCGTCCTGAGGAGCCGCCAACTGCTCGCGCCGGCCGCGCAGATCAAACGCGAGGTACGAATCGTGCCGCGCTCCGTGACCACGCCGGCGATCGCGCCACCCGCGCGTTCGACGCCGACCACGCCGCAGCCCTCGAAAAATAGCGCGCCGGCTTCGGCCGCGCGCGCCGCGAACGCCGCGGCCGCACGGCGCGGTTCGGCCTGACCGTCGCTTGGCGTGTATAGGCCGCCGAGCGCGGGCCCCTGCATGCCGGTGACGACGGCGTCGATCTGCCCGCGGTCGAGCGTGCGAGTGTCGAGGCCATGCTGACGCGCGACCTCGAGCCATTGCTGGAACGAGGTCCAGTCTTCGTCATTGGTCGCGACATACAGGCAACCGCCCTGGCGCCATTCGAGATCGAAATTCAGCTCACGCTCGAGTTCTTTCCACAATGGAATGCACGCCATCATCAGCGGCACCTCGGCGGCTTCGCGACCCTGCTGGCGCACGAAGCCCCACGCGCGCGATGACTGCTGCCCGGCGATCCGCGACTTGTCGAGCACCACCGCCGACAGGCCGCGCCGCGCCAGGTAATAAGCGGCCGCGCAGCCCATGATGCCGGCACCCGCGATCACGACGTCGGCGCGGCTGGGAAACTGTTGATCGGCGGGCGTGAAGGTCGAGTGCAGCGGGTAAGTCGTGGTCATTGGTTGGGCGGGTTGGAGACGTGGGCGTCATCTTCGCAGTGGCGGCCATTGTCCGCAATGCCGCGTGAGTTCGGCACCGCTGCTGGTCGCGGCCAGGACGACGCGCGGGCTCCTGCCGGATTCCGCGATTATCCGTCACACGGATATCCGTCGCTTATCTGTCATGCAAATATTTGACAAATATTCGTGTAACGCATAAATTGCGTTTATTCGTCTCGCAAATAATCCGCCATGCTCCATCTGATCACCACGTCGGACCAGCTCGCGCAGTTGCTGGCGGCCAGCCGCCGCCAGGCCGGCTTCACGCAGACCGAGGCGGCCGCGCGCGTCGGCGTGAGCCAAAGCCGCATTTCCGCGCTCGAAACCGATGCGAGCGGGCTCACGCTTACGCAGCTGCTCGCGCTGTGCGGCGCCTACGGCCTGCAACTGCAGTTGCGCGACAAAAATCAGCCGAGCGCCGAGCCGGCACCGAACGTCGAGTGGTGAGATGGCCCGGCAAACCGCCTCGAAGGCATTGTCGGTCTGGGCCAACGGCGAGCGCGTCGGCGTCTGGCGCCTGCCCGCGCGTGGTCCGATGGAGTTCGCCTACGACGCCGCCTGGATCGCGTCGCCGGCGGGTCGTCCGTTGTCGCTGTCGCTGCCGTTCACGCCCGGCAACATGACGCACAAAGGGCCGCGGGTGCTCAACTACTTCGACAACCTGCTGCCCGACAGCGACGCTATCCGCAAACGCATCGCGCAGCGCTACCGGACCGAAACGCTCGACGCGTTCGACCTGCTGCGGGCCATCGGCCGCGACTGCGTCGGCGCGGTCCAGCTGCTCGGCGAAGACGACGCGCCGGTCGGGGTTCAGCGCATCGAAGGCACGCCGCTCTCCGACGACGACATCGAGGCGCTGCTCGCGCAAACGGTCGGCAAACCGACGCTCGGCGCGCCCGACGAACCCGACGACTTCCGCATCTCGCTCGCCGGCGCGCAGGAGAAAACCGCGCTGCTGTGGCACGACGGCCAATGGCAGCGGCCGCACGGCGCGACGCCGACCACGCATATCTTCAAGCTGCCGCTGGGGCTAGTCGGCAACCGGCTCGCCGATCTGAGCACGTCGGTCGAAAACGAGTGGCTGTGCATGCGGATTCTGCGCGAGTTCGGCCTGCCGGTCGCGAACACCGAGGTGCTCAGCTTCGGCCAGCAGCGCGTGCTCGCCGTCGAACGCTTCGACCGGCAGATGCATTCGAGCGGCAGCTGGCTATTGCGTTTGCCGCAGGAAGATTTCTGCCAGGTGTACGGCGTGCCGTCGCATCGCAAGTACGAGAACGAGGGCGGCCCCGGCGTGCTCGACCTCGCGCGGATCCTGCAGCAGTCGGTCGATGCGCGGCAGGACCTCGATACCTTGCTCGCGAGCCAGATCCTGTTCTGGATGCTGGCCGCGCCGGACGGCCACGCGAAGAACTTCAGCATCCGTCTGCTCGCGGGTGGCCAGTACCGTCTGACGCCGCTTTACGACGTGATGTCGATCTGGCCGGTCGAAGGCAACGGCCCGAACCAATGGTCTTGGTACCAGGCGCGGCTTGCGATGGGTCTGTGGTCGCGCAGCAAGCACGATGCGTTTCGCGACGTGCAGCGGCGTCATTTCAACGCGATGGCGTTGAAGTGTTCGTACGGCGCCGACGCCGAGCCGCTGATCCAGCGTCTGATCGAGCAGACGCCCGGCGTGATCGAACGGGTGTCGGCGGCGTTGCCCGAGCGCTTTCCGGGCAAGGTCGCCGAGCGGATTTTCAAGGGACTTCAAAACTCGGCGGCCCGGCTCGACACGATGCCGGCGAGTTGAACGCTTTGCGGCCAGAAGCCGGAACCGTTGGCTTGCGCACAACTCATTCGTGGATTCCCTACGGTTTCGTCATCGTTTCACCGGTAGAATGCTTTTTGATGCTCAATGCATCAAAAGTCACCCGCGCGACGGCTGCGTCGCTTGCATTAGCGGCCTCGGCGACGGTCTGACAAAATCATAAACAGTGAATTTTTTTACGGTACATTTGCTGTCCCCGCGTGGCCGATTCATGCGCATTGCATGCGCAAGGTCGGCTTGCGCCTGTCGACCGCGTACCACCTGTACCTTTTAACTCGCGGATTTTCACGCAGTATGGCCAACGAAACACACTCACCGGACTCCATCGCGGTTGCCGAGCGCGTGCGCGAGTTGATGAGCCGGCATGGAATCGGCAAGCGCCAGCAAACCACGGAGCTATGCCGCATCCTCGATCTGAGTTTTTCCCAGGGGCACCGCAAACTGCGCGGCAATAGTCCATGGACGCTGTCGCAGATCAAGAAAGTCGCCGAGGTGTTCGACGAACCGGCGGCGCAGCTGTTCGGCGCGCAGTCGCTCGATCCGGGCGTGGTCGGCGCGATCGCCCAGGAGGCGGTGTTCTGCATCGGCGCGACCGAAATCGCCTGTACCGCGTGGGTCGGCGCCGCGCTCGAACCGGGTAGCCGTCCGGAGTTCGTCGCCTATTCGCGGCTCGGTCAATGGCGTGTCTCGCGACATGATGGCGCGCTGTATCAGAGCGCCTATGAAGTCCACAAGATCGAGATCTATCCACGCCGCGCCGAAACCGACAAGCCTTCCATCGCGGTCGTCGACGACGATTGCGCGAGCGCCGATAACCTGCGCGACTATCTGGAGCGCAGCGGCTTCGCGGCGGTCGCGATCTATGGGCTCGCGGCCTTCAGCGAGCAGTTGCAAACGCAGGTGTTCGACGGCGTGATCATCGACTGGCTGTTCGGCTCGCAAACTTCTGCGGCCGCGATTCGCGCGGTGCGCGCGTCGGAGAACCCGGACGCGCCGATCTTCGTGCTGACCGGCGAGCTGCTGACCGGCAAGGCCAGCGAATCGGAGATCAGCGAGGTGATCCGCGATTACGACGTCGCGTGCTACGAAAAGCCCGCGCGCATGGCGATCCTCGTCGCCGATCTGTCGAAGCGGCTGAATCGCCCCTGATCCGCTGGCGCCGATGCGCGCCCCGGGCGCGGCGCCGCCCTCACGCCTGATGCCGCGCCGCCAGCGCGCGCTGCAGCGCGTGCTTCAGATCCTCGTAATGGACCGGCTTTAACAGCGCCTCGAACACCGACGGCGCGCCAGTCACCCCACCTTCATCATCCCGCACGACCTCCGGCGCGTACGCGCTGACCACGATCACCGGCACGCCCGCCGACGGTCCACCGCGCACCGCGAAGTCCTCGAGAAACGTGTAGCCGTCGCGCCCCGGCATATGCAGATCGAGCAGCACCACTTCGCACCGGTGTGTATCGAGCCACGCGAGCGCGTCGTTGGCGTTGCCGAGTGCGAGCGAGTCGTAGCCCATGTGCGCGACCATTTCGCTGAGTGACTCGCGGATCAGGCTGTTATCGTCGATGATCAGCACGCACGGTTGCGCGCCGTCCGGCTCGGCTTGCGCCGCGACGTCGGCCGGCTCGACGGTGGCGACCGGCACGACCGGAATCGTCACCGTGAAGCGGGTGCCCTCGCCGACCGTGCTCGCGACATCCACCGTGCCGCCGAACAGCTTGACGAGCCCTTGCACGATCGTCAGCCCCATGCCGGCGCCTTCGAAACGGCGCGAGCGCTTCGCATCGAGCTGAGTGAACTCCTCGAAGATCAGCGGGATCTGCTCGGACGGCACGCCTGGTCCCGTATCGCTGACGACGAAAACCAGCAGCGCCGGCTGCTGGCGCAGCTCGACGCGCACCGTGCCGGTCTCGGTGTAGCGGATCGCGTTGGTGACGAGGTTGTTGACGATCTGCCGGATGCGGTGCGGGTCCGACTCGACGAGCCCGCTCGCGCCGCTCGCCTCGCTTTCGAGCTTGAGGCCGCGCGCCTTGGCGGACATCGTGTGTTCATCGACGATCGACGCCAGCAGCTCGCGCGGCTCGAAATGCTGGTGCCGCAGTTCGAGCTTGCCGGCGCCGAGGCGCGCGTAGTCGGTCAGGTCCTTCATCTGCGCTTCGAGATGGCGCGCCGCGGTTTCGAGCCGCTGGATCACCTTGCGGTCGGCCTCCGTGTGATAGTGGAAGCCGAGCAGTTCCACCGACGACACGATCGCATGCAACGGCGTGCGCAGCTCATGGCTGATCATGCCGAGAAACGCATCTTTCGCGAGGCTCGCCTCGCGCGCCGCGCGGCTTGCCTGATGCTCGGCTTCCAGCGCCGCGCGCTGCTGGCGCATGAGCCGCGTGCGGCGCCGGCCGTTGAGCACGAGCAGCAGCGTCGCCGCCGCCGACAGCAACAGCAGCACCAGACCACCCGCGAAAAGGAGGCGGCGTTTGTCGATGAAATCGCGGTTCATCGCTTCGCGGTCGGCGACATCGGCGAAACGGCGCGACAGCGCAAGATCGTTGACCTCGCTCCAGTGCTGGCGCAGCTGCGCGTCGATCCGCGCGGCACGGGTGCGGTCGCGCGGCAGTACGTCGATCTCGGGCTGGATGTCGTCGAGCACATTCTCGAGCGTCCTGATTTCGTCGATCTGCCGTTGCAACAGAGCGAGCTGCGCGGAGAGCCGCTGCGTCGAGCCGGCCATCACGCGCAGCTTCGATTGCAGGAGCTGAAAGCGCAGCAGCAACCGCTGATAGTCGTCGTCGGCGCCGGACTGATACAGCAGCAGCTGGTTCTCGAAGCGAGCGTAGGCGATCTGCAGTTGTGCGGCGTCCCAGTAGAAACCGTCGTAGGTGCCGGTCAACTGCTCGGTCGCGCGCGGGTTCAACAGGTTCGCATACAGCAGGTAGCCGATCGCGCCGACGGGCGCGGCGAGCGCCATCAGCCAGATCAGCACGTACATCGCGCGCCGCCACGGACGACGCGCTATTTGACGATGAGGGCCTTGATCTGCCATACGAATTTCGAGTCGCCGACCGCGCCAGTCAGTTCATCCGGAAAAGCGTCGCGCGGATAGATCAGAAACAGCGGCCCGAAGTCGCTGAGTTTCAGGCGCTGGCCGTTCATGCTGTACGCGACGATCACGCCGTAGCGTTCGCAGTCCGCGACCGGCACGGTGTAGGTGTAATCGTCGTACGTGTGAAGCTCGATTTCGCTGCCGCGCGCGCCGACGGCCTTCAGGATGTCGGCGAGCCTGGGACCGGCGAACGTCGAGCGCGGTGTCCAGGTGGTCGAAGTCGTGATCGTATGCACGGGCAGCGCGAGCAGTTGAGCCTCGTCGAAGTGATAGGTGTGATGCGCGGCGTCGTTGGTGTTGCCGATCTTGCCCTCGACGTCGAGCGCCAGCGCCGGCGACTGCCGCACGCCCGGCTGCGCATGCGCGCCATAGACGGTAAGCCCGACGATCAGTCCCGCGAGCCCCGCCAGCCAGCGCATCCGCGAGGGCACACCGGTTTCGCCGGCTGCATTGCGCAGCGTTGCAATCAGGTTGGCCATTTGCTTTTTTTATCCGTTTTAGTTGATTCGCCGGACCGTGGGCGGCGCCACGGTCAGCCGATCTTATGCCAGCGAAGTGTTGCGCCATACCGTGCAGTCAAACGCGTGCCACCCCGACACGCGACCTTTGACCCGCATGCATAATATCGCCAAAATGCGCTGACTCAAAAACCCGATAGTCATGAACAAGCCGGTCTTGCCCCTGACGTACGAACAGCTCGATCACTGGATCGAATCGCTGCAACCGGAGTTGCTCGCCGAGCGTTTCACG
The DNA here is from genome assembly GCF_040948765.1 of Paraburkholderia sp. BR10923. Taxonomy (NCBI): domain Bacteria; kingdom Pseudomonadati; phylum Pseudomonadota; class Betaproteobacteria; order Burkholderiales; family Burkholderiaceae; genus Paraburkholderia; species Paraburkholderia sp. BR10923. The sequence continues at coordinate 70,633 of NZ_JBFPKO010000019.1, forward strand.
ATCGCGCTCGGCATTCTGCGCGGTGGCGCGCCGCTCGCGCTGATGGTGTCGCACGCGGTCGGCGCGCCGGTCGCGTTCCTGCGCTACGATCGCCAGACGCGCGCGGTCGCATGGGAGTCGACGCTGCCGATCCCCCCCGCCGGCTCGAAAGTGCTGTTGTGCGAGGACATCGCCGGACGCGGTTTTACGCTCGCCGATTGCATCGCGTTCCTGCAGTCGCACGGGCTCGAAGTCAAAACGCTGACCGCCGCGGTCGATGAACTGAGCCGCGTGCAGCCCGACTACGCGATCGACGCGCGCGGCTACTTCGCCCTCTTTCCATGGGAGCGCCAGGCGTACACCGAGCGCTACCGCGACGACTGGGCACGCGTCGAAGCCGGCGCCGCGCCGGCGATGGCCAACGACCACGAATACGCGGCTTACGCAATCGACCTCGACGGCATCCTGCTGCCCGACGTACCGCTCGCGCGCTACGACGAAGACCTTGCCGGCGCGCTCGCCGAGCGCGACGCGCTGCTGCCGTTCGAGGTGCTGCCCGGCATCGACCTGCAACACGTGCGCACGATCATCACGGGCCGCCCGGAGATGGATCGCGCGCGCACCGAAGCGTGGCTCGCGCGACACGGCTTCGCTCATCTGCAACTGGTGATGCGCGCGCCCGGCCTGCATGACGACAGCCCCTCCGGCGCGGCCGCGCACAAGGCGAGCGCGGCGCTGCGCTCGGGTGTCACTCACTTCGTCGAAAGCGATCCGGTGCAGGCGCTGCTGATCGCGCAGCAGGCGCCCTTGTTGCGCGTGATCTGGTGGGATGCGCTGACGCGCACGGGGATGCTGGTGAGCGCAAGGGCGTGGAGTTGAGCCGAGCTCAGCGTTCTCTACTTGTCCTTCCCCTCGCGCAACTGCAAATGACGCGCGGCTCGCTGCGACGCGACGACGATCAGCTTCATCGTCGCGCGCGTCGCGCCGACGAACAGCTTGCGCGCGACGCGTTCGTCGAACGCGTCGAAGTCGATCTCGGTGAAGATCACGCACGGCGCCGCCTGCCCCTTGAAGCGGTAGATCGATTCGAACAGCACGTCGCCGTCGCGATACTCCGGGTTGCCGAACAGATCGTATTTGCCGGTGAAGCTGCGCAGCCGATGCGGTCCGAGATGATCGAGCGCGCTCATCGCCGAACCGTCCCTGCCGCGGAACGACAGCACCACGATGTCCTGCTTGCGAAAGCCGAGCCCGAGCGCGTGGGTGATCGCGCGCTTGGTCGCGTCGATACTGCTTTCGGCGGCCTGCGCTTCGTCGTAGACCGACACCGAAACGTCTGAGCCGTCGAACGGACTGCCCGACGCGAGCGCCGCGGCAAGCGGCACCGACGAGCCGACCACATCGCGCAAATAGTCGAGAATGTCACGCGGACTGCGGTAATTGGTGGTTTCCTTCAGCGTGGCCCAGCCGGGTAACGACACCGGCTCGCGCATGTACAGATTCTGCAGCGGGTCTTCGAGCCACCACCACGCGCCGCCCGGCCGCAGCAGCCGCTCGAGCGAGGCAATCCACGACTGCTGGAAATCCTGCCCTTCATCGACGATCAGCACGTCGAACTGCCAGCGCGGCTCGATCGGCGTGTCGGCGAATCCGGCCTCCAGTTGATCGAATACCTGCGCGGACTGGAAATCGGGCGCGCGGCCCGCGTCGCGCATGATCCAGTCGCACAGCTGGTGATAGTTCGCGACCTTCGCCTCCGGCGGCGCGACCCGCGCAATGTGATCGGCGAGTGGCCGGTTGAAGCACACGTACAACGGCCGCTCACGGCGCGCGACCGCGTCCTTCATCACCTGCACCGCGAGTTGCGTCTTGCCGGAGCCCGCCGTGCCGACCACGCGCAAACGGAACGGCGTGAATTCGAGCCGCCGGGCCCACGTGGCGAGTCCACCCGACAGGCGCGTGACGAGCGTGCCCGCCTGGCCGACGAGCGCGCTCGTGTCCGGTGCCAGCGCGAGTTCGTCGGCGAGAAAGTGATGGATTTTCGATGCGCTGGGAAGGCGCGGCTCATCGGCCGGCAGCGCTTCGCGAATGATCGCCGCGAGCCGTTCGCGCCGCGTCGCGTCGACGATGCGCGCGGGATTCACACCGGCGATCGCCGCATCCTTGACGATGTGATCGGGACAGTACAGCAGTTCCTCGATGAAATACGTGCCGGCGCCGAACGCCGCGGTAAAACGCCGGTGCAGACTCTCGATCGTATGCGCGAGCGCGATCGCGACGTTGCGCTCGGTCTGCAGATACACCTTGACGAGCCCCTTCGGCGTTTCACGCAGAAAGCCGGTCTTCTGCTCGACGATCATCAGACGCCCGGCAGGACTCACGATCACGAAGTCGGCCTCGCCGAATACCGAAAAGTTCTGGTTCAGGCGAGTCCAATGCACGCCGTGATAGACGGTGTAATCGGCGGGCAGTGCCTGTTCGAGCAGCGCGAGCGTTTCGCGCTCGCGCGCCGCCGCGCCGGTCGCTTCGAGGCTCTTCCAGTCGTCGGGAACAATGCGGGCCATGCGATGCCTTATTGGGTTTGGATGCGTGAGCCTACGCGTGTCGGCTCAGTGCGCAATTCGGGGTGCGGTCATTGTACGCAACGCGGTGGCGGGCGTCGCATCCGCGAGGCTGCGCCGCCTCGCGCGGAGGGCGCCTTTCGGATGCCGCGCAAAGCTTCGCGCATCGTGTATCGTAACTGGCTGAACGCCGCGCGCGAGGCGCGGCTTGCCAACCGTAAGAGAAAAGGATTTACCGGATGATTACGATCTGGGGACGTACCAATTCAGTCAACGTCCAGAAAGTATTGTGGTGCTGCGACGAACTCGTACTGCCATTCGACCGCATCGACGCGGGCCTGCAATTCGGCCGCAACAACGAACCCGACTATCTCGCGATGAACCCGACCGGCAAGATCCCGACGCTGGTCGACGACGACTTCGTGCTGTGGGAATCCAACTCGATCCTGCGCTATCTGGCGATGCAATACGGCGAATCGAGCCTGCTGTATCCGGCCGAGCCGAAACTGCGCGCGAGCATCGACCGCTGGCTGGACTGGTCGCTGTCGACGCTGCAGCCGGTGGAACGTCCCGTGTTCTGGTCGCTCGTGCGCACGCCGGAGGCCGAGCGCGACGCCGCCAAACTCGCCGCCGACGTGAAGGCGGTCACCGTGCTGTGGCGCCTGCTCGACACGCATCTGCAGGGCCGCTTCTTTCTCGAAGGCGAAAAGTTCACGCTCGCCGATATCGTGATCGGCGCGTACGCGAAGCGCTGGTTCGGCCTCGACGGTTTGCAGCGGCCGCCGCTGCCGAGTCTGGAGCGCTGGTATTCGCGTCTGACGACGCGCACCGGCTTCAAGAAGTACGTGGATTTTCCGTTGACCTGAACGGCCGGTTCACTGGCGACTTCGTAAGCGCCGCCCGCGCGCTTGTGCCGCGCCTGTGCCGCGCCGATCCCCCGACCGGCGCGGCGACCCACCGCGCATGCCTCTATAATCGACGCATGAAAACCCCCAACCCCGCCGCAACCGGCCATCCGGTCACTCCCGCACCTGCCGCCTCCGCCGCCGATGCGCACGAGCATCATGCGCATCACGACGTGCATCAGCCGTCGCAGGAAGCGGCTCTCGCACTGGCCGAGCAATATTGCCGCGAACGCGGCGAAAAACTCACGCCGATCCGGCGCAAGGTGCTCGAACTGCTGCTGAACTCGGGACGCGCGACCAAGGCCTATTCACTGCTCGACGAAATGCGCCAGATTCACCCGGGCTCGGCGCCGCCCACCGTCTATCGCGCGTTGGATTTTTTGCTGTCGGCGGGACTCGTGCATCGGATCGAGTCGATCAATGCGTTCACCGTCTGCCATGATCTGACGCAATGCCAGCACGGCATTCTCGTCGTGTGCCAGCAATGCGGCAGCGTCACCGAATTGCATCAACCGAAGCTGCGCCAGGCCCTGATCGCGCAGATCGAAGACGCGGGCTATCGGCTCGCGAGCGACGAAATCGAGTTGAAGGGCCTCTGTGCGGCCTGTCAGGCGGCCGCAATGGCTGGCGAAGCCGCGCCGGTGGCCGCGGCGAAATAGCGGCGCGCTACGCGTCAGGTGCGCAACGCGGTGGGATGCGCTGCGAAGCGCCGATGGCCGCGCGCTGTTCCGCGAAACGACGTCTTCCCGCCGCGCGCCGGCCTGCTACTACTCGCTCTCCACGAAAGCCCGCTGCGAGCCCGCTACGAAGCGGCGATCACCCCGCCGCGCGGGCGTCGATCGCGTCGCGCAGCAACGTCACGAGCGCTTCGGGTAACGCGGGTTTGGTCATGAAATGCTGGAAGCCTTCGCCGATGCTGCGCAGGCGATATGCGTCGTCGGTGTGGCCGGTCAGCGCCACCGCCACCGCGGGCGAATGGCCGCCGCAAATCTCGTGATCGCGCAGCCGCTGGATCAGATAGAAGCCATCCATGGTCGGCAAGTCGAGGTCGCAGACGACCGCGTCGGGAAGCAACTCCATCGCCGCCACGACACCCTCTTCCGCATCGGCGACCGCGCATACCTTCGCGCCTTCCGCCTCGAGTAGCAAGGTCAACGATTCCCGGCTGTCGGGGTCGTCCTCTACCAGCACGATCGTGGCCTGATCGAGCCTCATTGCTGCATTCATCGTATGTTGTTGCTCTGGAAAACCGGTTAGGCCATCGGAAGTGGCCAATGTTTCACTCTGCTGATTGCCGCCGATTTGCGCGGCCGAGGTGTTGCTGTCCATGGTTCCGACTCGATTTCGCACGCCGAGTTGCAGACAGGTCCGCGATTGTAAAACATTGCTGAGCACCTTCCCGAGTACAACGCGTGCGCACGGTAACGCGCCAAAATTGCACGTCGATGAAAAAACGGCGCTCGACGCATGCCGCGATTTAGCTGCTGAGTGTCCGCAGTTTTTCCGCGGCTCGCCGATTGCCGGCACCCGATGTTCCGGCGCGGTTCGCACGAACCCCGTTCGTACGGCCTTCTCCGCCCGGTCTCGATTCCGTCCTTCGTATTGTTTGCGCGACGCGGCGCTGTCGTTCGTGTTGCGCCGCTCGCATCCGACGACTCTGCAAGCATGTCGCGTGCCTTGCTGCAGGGGTTCGCGTCACGTGAAGAGGGGCCGGGTCGCGCGTGTCGATGACACAAAGATGAATTGGCGCTTACCCGCTAACCGTTGGCGCCGCGGCGCTATCATCGTGGGCGCGCATGCGCGGCATGCTTCGGTTCGCGGCCGTCCGCACGCGTCTATCGATGTCCACTCATCCCAACCCGAGGCCACCCGACACCATGTCCGCCACATCGTCCGCGCTTTGCACCGCGACGCTCGAGATCCTTCGTCACGTCAGCACCGCCACGCTGACCACGCAGCTATTCAAGCGCGGTCTGCGCAATACCTTCATGCAGGGCGTCGCACCACTCGGTCCGCGCCGCGCCGCGAATCTGGTTGGGCCGGCGTTCACGCTGCGCAATATCCCGTCGCGCGAAGACATCGACGTGCTGGAGCTATTCGCGGACCCTGACTACGCGCAACGCAAATGCGTCGAGACCATTCCGCCGGGCCATGTGCTCGTGCAGGATTGCCGCGGCGAGCGCGGCAGCGCGTCGTTCGGTTCGATTCTGTCGCTGCGTTTGCAGGTGCGCGGCGTGGCCGGCATGGTGTCCGACGGCCCGGTGCGCGACAGCGCGACGATCGCCGCGCTCGACATGCCGGTGTTTTGCGCCGGCGCGAGCGCGCCGCCCAATCTGATCCGCCATCACGCGGTCGACATCAACGTGCCGATCGGCTGTGGCGGCGTCGCGGTGTTTCCGGGCGACGTGATCGTCGGCGATGGGGATGGGGTCGTCGTGATTCCGCTGAAGATGGCCGACGACGTCGCGCAAGCCGCGGCCGAGCAGGAACGGCTCGAAGCGTTTCTGACCGAAAGGATTCGTGCCGGCGCCGCGCTTCCCGGCACCTATCCGCCGAACGACGAGACGAAAGCGGCGTTCGACGAGTGGAAGAAAAACCGCAAAGTCTAGGGCCTTTTCAAACGACACGGCGACCGGTGCACCACACCGGCCGCCGGTTCAAGCGCCCTTGGCGGGCCCGATGCCCTGCACCAGCAACGCCACCGCATGCCGTGCGATCTCCGCGCCGCCGATATTGCGGCGCAACGGATCATTACGCCACAGCTTCGAGGTGGCCAGCGGCAGAATCGTCATGCCGAGCAGCGTGACGAACACGAGCGCGGGTTCGAGCGATGCATTCAGGCGCCCCTCCTTCTGCCAACGCGCGATCGCGAGCAGCGACTCCTTCTGATGCGCGAAGCCGAAACGCTCATGCATGCGCTGGCGCAGCAGACCGCCGTCGCTGATCACTTCGCGAATCCACAGCGACGCGAACCACGGGTTATCGCTCGCGATCTGCACGAGCCGCTCGGTGAACTGCGTGATCGCCGCGACCGGAGCGTCGGGATTTTCCCGGAACGGCAGACCGAGGCTTGCGCGCAACGGCGCGAAACACTCGTCGATCAGCACATCGAGCAGTTGGTCGCGTGTCTTGAAGTAGTAGTGCACCATCGCGGGTGTGAAGCCGGCCTCGCGGGCGATCTCACCGAGCGATGTCTCGACGATGCCCTGCCTTGCGAACAACGTCAGCGCAGCGTCGAGCAAGCGCGCACGTTGCTCTGGGCCGCGCGCGGCGCCCGTCGGCCGGCCGGGGCGGCGGGCGGGCGACCCGGTTGGCGCGCCGCTTGTGAGATTCGCGGTTTGCGTATCCGCTTGCGTCGCCTCGAGTTTGGGCTTCGACGCGCCACGCTTTTTCGCGGCAATTCGCGCGGGTGGCCCCGCATCTGTCACGACGTGGTCCGCCGCGGCGTCATCAGACGAGATCCTTGTCATTGCATTGAATTTGACGTGAGAGGCGATGTCGCCTATATTAATCGTTCAGTTAATTAATTTCAACGCGTTGCCGCCATGGAACAACCCGCTACGACCCTGTCCGTCGACTCCGCGCCCGAGGAACCGCGCCTGGCCTCGGCCGCAGACGCAGCCGATCATCCGCCGATCCGGCTGCTGTTTCCGGCGCTGCTGCTGGTCATGCTGCTCGCCGCGCTCGACCAGACGATCGTGTCGACCGCGCTGCCCACCATCGTCGGCGATCTGGGCGGGCTCAATAACCTGTCGTGGGTCGTGACCGCCTACCTGCTCAGCTCGACGATCGTCGTGCCGCTGTACGGCAAGTTCGGCGACCTGTTTGGCCGCAAGATCGTGCTACAGACGGCGATCGTCATCTTTCTCGTCGGCTCGGCGCTGTGTGGCATCGCGCAAAACATGAGTCAGCTGATCGTGCTGCGCGCGCTGCAAGGTCTCGGCGGCGGCGGCCTGCTCGTCGTGACGATGGCGGCGATCGCGGACGTGATTCCGCCCGCTGAGCGCGGCCGGTATCAGGGCGTGTTCGGCGGCATCTTCGGTCTCGCCACCGTCATCGGTCCGTTGCTCGGTGGCTTTCTGGTCGAGCATCTGACCTGGCGTTGGATCTTCTACATCAACCTGCCGCTCGGCATCCTGTCGCTGATCGTGATCGGCGCGGTGTTCAAGCCGCACGTGCGCCACGTCAAGCACACGATCGACTACATGGGCGCCGCTTTTCTCGCCGGCGCGCTGACCTGCATCATCCTGTTCACGAGCCAGGGCGGCACGATCCTGCCGTGGACCTCGCCGCAACTGTGGTTCACGCTCGGCATGGGCCTCGTAGCGATCTGGGGCTTCATTCACGAAGAGCGCAGCGCGGTCGAACCGATCATGCCGCTCGGACTGTTCAAGCAGCGCACGTTTCTGATCAGCAGCCTCGTGAGCTTCATCATCGGCGTATCGCTGTTCGGCTCCGTTACGTTCATTCCGCTCTATCTGCAGGTCGTGAAGGGCTCCACGCCGTCGCAAGCCGGCATGCAGATGCTGCCGATGATGGGCGGCCTGTTCATTCTGTCGATGGTGACGGGCCGTCTGATCAGCAAGATCGGCAAGTATCGGCTGTTCCCGATCATTGGCACGTTCCTCGTCTCCGTGGCGATGCTGCTGCTCGCGCGCCTGCAGATCGATACGCCGATTCATGTGATGTATCTGTACATGGGCCTGCTCGGCTGTGGCCTCGGCATGGTGATGCAGGTGCTGGTCCTCGCGGTCCAGAACACCGTCGAGTTCAAGCATATGGGGGTGGCGACGTCGGGCGTTACGCTGTTTCGCTCGATCGGCGGCTCGATCGGCGTGGCCGGTTTCGGTGCGGTGTTTTCGAACGGACTGGCCTCACGCCTCGAAAAGCTGATCCCGCCCGATACCGAACTTCCGCAGGCCTTGGGTCCCGCCGCGATTCGTCAGCTACCCGAAGCATTGCGCAACGACTATCTGCATGCGTTCGCTGGCGCGTTGCATACCGTGTATCTGTCGGCCGCATGCGTCGTGGTGCTCGCCTTCGCGCTGGCGTGGCTGCTGAAGGATCATCCGTTGCGAAAGCACTGAGCGTTCTTCTGCGCCTGATCCGGATGCTGATGCAAACACTTACCGGCAAGCATCCAATAGCCGGGCGATCACGAGGCCGCACGCGCAGCGCGTCGGCCTCGTTGTTTTTTTGTCGCGTTCACTAGATGGGGCGCGCCCGTGCATTTGTCGTGAAACAACAGACACATACATTCGTTTTTGAGCGTATCGGCAAAGTTTCTTCATACCTCCGAATGAGCGGTAGCGCACACAATCCAGGGGCCTACCGCGTTGACGTCCCCCGTGAAACATCACATATTGGAAACCGTGGAAACGCAGGCGCGGCCTACGTCTCCGCGACCTCCGGCGCATGTGGATCGTGATTCCGCGGACAAGGCTCCTGCCTCAACACGATCCGGAGCATGCCTTTACGGCATCGTTTTCCAAAGGTGGGTCCACGGCATGTCCACCCAGACAGCAACCGGCCAAAGTTTCCCCACGCCCTGCAAACGCTGCGGCGGCGCACTGTACCGACAAGTCGACGCCTGCCCCTACTGTGGCGCTGCGCATCCGTTCGAGCAAGACGATCCGCACATCCGCACCGGTATTCCAGGCAGCCGCGCGAGCGCCACGCACAAGCCGCTGCCCCGCTTCGACGACGAGCTCGGCACACGGGATGAACCCGTCATCGCCTCGGCCGCGATGGCGTCCGAATCTCTGTTGCAGAGCGAGCCGATCATGCACACGGCGCTCGTGTCGACCGACACCGCTATCCCACCTTACGAAGATCCGATGTACGCGCCGCGCAACACTGCGCAGACGATCTGGCGCGTGCTATACGTGATCGGCGCGGTCATCGCGATCGGCCTGGCGTATATCGCTTATACGTTATTCAGCGACGGTGGCGAATCGGAAGATAAAGGCGTCGAGCAGATTACTCAGGATGTCCGCACCACGACGACCGGCATGATCGCGCCGCTTGCGTCCGCACCGGTGATGGCTCAGGCACAGACCGCACACGCGCCGGCCGCGGCCAGGCCTGCGCCTCCGCCCGTGAGCGAACTGGCGGCGAAGCCCGCGCCCGTCGTGCCCACGGTTCCCGTCATTCCAGCGACACCGGCTGCGCCGCCTGTCATGCCGCCGCTGGCCACGACGCCCGTGCGGCCCGCGATGCAATTCCACGACGCCGCACAGGCGTTGCAGGTCGCGAGGACCGCGTTCCGCGCCAACGACCTGTCCGCCGGGCAGGCCGCTCTCGCGGCCGCGCAAACGTTACAACCGGGAAACAGCGATGCGCAGGTTCTGGCCGATCAGATGCGGCCGCTCGTCCAGCGTCGCGATACCGCGCTGCAGGCCGCGCAGGTCTGCGTCGCGCAGCAGTCGTGGCCGTGCGCGCGTCAGCACGCGAACGAGGCGCTCGCGATCGACAGCAGCAACGACGCGGCGAAAGTGATCCTCGAGCGCGTGATTCGCGAGACCGGCTGGGCGCCGCTGACTCCGCCGCATGCGGCAGCGGACGCCGCGCCGGGCGCGCCGCTCGCGCAGGCGCAACTGCAGGTACCGCTGCCCGCCGGCATGCTGGAGCACGGCGCGCTTGCCGCGACCGCAACGAACGCCGGCGTCGTGAGAACCGCGACGCCGCGGAGCAACTAGCGCTCAAGCGCGACGCAACCCTCCGCTCAGGGTCGCGGAGACGCCAACGACTGCGCCGTCGCGCCCAAACATTGCTTCGCATAGCAGATCGAATGGTCGCCGTCTGTGCCGATTCCCACATAATCATTCGCCCTCTGAGCGGCAACAGACGGAGCGGCCCTGACAGCAGTTTGAACATGACATGGCAACCGGATCACTGGTGCTTCCACGCGCCACGCGTGAAGCGGGATCAACCTGACCGATAGGTAGAATGACCATGCTGAAGAGACTTCTCGCGGGCTGGCTGGGGCTGGTGGTACTGGTCGTATGTTCGCTGGCCGGCGCGGAACCGGCCCACTACAAGATCGTCACCGGGCCGGAGCGCGGCACCTATATCCAGATCGGCAACGACCTGTCGAAATGGGTGGCCCAGCCGGTCGGCATCGACCTCGAAGTGGTGGCGTCGAAAGGCTCGGCCGAAAACGTGCAGCGCATGCGTTTCGAGCCCGGCGTGAAGCTCGCGCTCGTGCAGTCCGACGTATACCAGGCGTTCATCGACATGGCCAACACGGGCAACCCCGATGCGGGCACGACGATCCGGCCGTTGCGACTGATCATGCCGCTCTACGACGAGGAAATTAACGTCGTCGTGCGGGCGGATTCGCCGCTGAAAACGCTCGCCGACATCAAGGACAAGACCATCAGCGTCGGCCTGCTGGGCAGCGGCACCGCGCAGTCGGCAACGACGCTCTACCGCCTGATGTTCGGCCAGCCGATTCCCGAGCAGAACGTCGTGCATCTGAGCAACGAGGACGCGCTGGCCGCGCTGATCGTGAAGAAAATCGACGTCGCGATCATCGTGGTCGGGCAACCCGCGAATCTATTCACCAGCATGAAGCCCGACCTGCTGTCACAACTGCGTCTGCTGCCCGCCGATCCCAACGCGCCGGAGACGAACCGCGCAAAGCAGACCTACTTTCCGACGACGATCCGTCAGAGCAGCTACCCAGGCTGGCTGAAGGAAGACGTGCCGGGCCTCACGGTCAAAGCGTTTCTGGTCACCTACGACTATGGCTTGCGCGACACTGTCAGCAATCTGAATCATTTCGCCGACTCGTTGTGCGCGAACTTCGACAATCTGCAGGAGCACGGCCATCCGAAATGGAAACAGGTGAAGCTCGAATTGCCGACGCTCGTACGCGGGTGGAAGTATTACGGTCCGGTCGAGAAGCACCTGCGCGCGTGTCTCGCGAACCGCACCGCGGCGATGAGCGCGGCGGCCGCGCAACCCGCGCCGAAACCGCATACGCCCTGCTCGGAACAGGAGCGGATGCTTCTGCTGTGCAAATAACGCCGTAGCAAGGACCGCGCGCCTGATTCGATTCAGTTCGTTTCAGACGCGCTGGGGCCCCGCGTCGGCCGACACCGCGCACGCATCCATCGCCCGTTGCAACGCCTCGTACACCTTCGGGCGATTGCATTGCGACACGTTGAAACGCAGAAAGCCCGCCGCCGCCTGCGACGCGCTGAACACGTTGCCCGGCGCGAGCACGACGCCCGCCGTCAACGCATGACGGGCGATGTCGGCGGCATCGAGCGCCTCGGGCAAGCGCGCCCACACGAACAGGCCCGCGCGCGGCCGTGTCCAGATATCGAGGCCCGCATAGCCGAGTCGCCTGATGGTCTCTCCCATCGCATCGGCCAGCTTCGCGCGCATCGCCTCGAGATGACGACGATAGGTACCGTCGACCAGCATCCGATGCACGACGCTCGCCGCGAGTTGGCCGTTGCCGAACGACGTCGCGAGCTTCAGATCGATCAGCGGTTCGACCCATTCGGCCCGCGCGGCGATATAGCCGCAGCGCACCGCCGCCGACAGCGTCTTCGAAAAGCTGCCGATCGACACGACGCGAGAGAGCCCGTCGAACGCGGCGAGTCGCGGCGCAGGTTCGTCTTCGAAGTCCGCGAAGATGTCGTCCTCGACGATCAGCAGATCGTGCTCGCCGGCGAGCTTCAGCAGCCTGTGCGCGACGGCTGGCGCGAGCGTCGCGCCGGTCGGGTTGTGGATCGCCGAGTTCGTCACGTAGAGCCGCGGACGCTGCTCGACCAGAACGCGCTCGAACGCCGCGAGATCCGGTCCCTGCGGCGTGTACGGCACGCTCGCAATCCGCACGCGATGCGCGCGCAGCAGCGCCTGAAAATTGAAGTAGCACGGATCGTCGATCAACACCGTGTCGCCCGGTTCGAGCAGGAAGCGGCACACGAGATCGAGCGCATGGGTGCCGCCGTCGGTCAGCAGGATCTGCTCGGGCGGCGCATCGACGCCGTGCGCGGAGAGCCGCCACGCAAGCTGCTGACGCAGCGCCGGCAAGCCGGCCGGGCTCGCGTAGTCGGCGAGCAGTGACTGCGGATCACGGGCGACCGCACGCAGCGCGCGCCGCACGCCATCTTCCGGCAGCCACGAAGCCGGCATCCAGCCGCAGCCTGGCTTCAGCGCTTTCGAGCCGGTCTCCAGCGACTGCCGCGTGAGCCACAGCGGATCGACCTCGCGATCGAGCCGGGGGCCGAGATCGGCGAGCGCAAGCGGCGGCGCATGGCCCGACACGAAGAACCCTGAGCCGCGCCGCGCGACGATCACACCTTCCGCGACGAGCCGGTCGTAGGCTTCCACCACGGTCGATTTCGACACGCCGAGCGTGTCGGTCATCGCGCGAATCGACGGCACGCGCGCGCCCGGCATCAGCGAGCGGCTCGCGATGCGCTCGCGCAGATTGTCCATCACGAGGCCGACGCGCGTGCCCGGCACCGTCTCGTTGTTGTCGGTTCCCGCCATCTGTACTGCTCCATGTTCGGTACAGTTTGTGCGAACTGTACTGATCTGTAGCTTAACGTTTACTGCCGCGGCGCGCATCATGTGACTCTTTGAGCGCAGGGATGTACGCAATGGACAAGACCACCAACGGCTGGCTCAGCGGTTTCGCAGGCGTGCTGATTTTCAGCGGCTCGCTGCCGGCCACGCGGCTTGCCGTGCAGGGACTCGATCCGGTGTTTCTGACCGTGGCGCGCGCGACGATCGCGGGCGTTCTCGGTCTTCTATTGTTGCTGGTGTTCCGCGAGACGCGGCCGCAGCGCCGCGATCTGCTGCCGCTCGTGGTGGTCGCGCTCGGCGTCGTGGTCGGCTTTCCGTTGCTGACCGCGCTGGCGCTGCGGCATGTGAGCGCTGCGCATGCGGTCGTGTTCATCGGTTTGCTGCCGCTCGCCACCGCGATCTTCGGCGTGCTGCGCGGCGGCGAGCGGCCGCAGCCGGCGTTCTGGCTGTTCTCGGCGCTCGGCAGCGCGGCGGTGGCCGCGTTCGCGTTGCGGCACGGCATCAGCGCGTCGCCGCTCGGCGACGCGCTGATGCTCGCGGCGATCATCGTGTGCGGGCTGGGCTACGCGGAAGGCGCGCGGCTGTCGCGTCACCTCGGCGGCTGGCAGGTGATTTCGTGGGCGCTCGTGTTGTCGCTGCCATTGATGCTGCCGCTCGCCTGGTGGACGCGCCCCGTGTCGTTCGATGGTGTCGGCGCCGCCGCGCTGTGGGGACTCGCGTATGTGTCGCTGTTCAGCATGCTGATCGGCTTCGTGTTCTGGTACCGCGGACTCGCGCTCGGCGGTATCGCGGCGGTTGGTCAACTGCAGTTGCTGCAGCCGTTTTTCGGGCTTCTGCTCGCCGGCGTGCTGCTGCACGAACAGGTCCCGCCGTCGATGATCATCGTCACCGTGATCGTGGTCGCCTGCGTGGCGGGCGCTCGGCATTTTTCGCGCGCGGCGCCGGCGCGGCGGGCGGCCTGACGCGGCTCGACCAGCGCACGGCGAACAGTCTTTTTCACGATCGAATTGCGCGAGTCGTGGGTCGATATGTCATCATTTCGCAGATTGGCACAACCAGCGCCTTGCGCCGCGACTGACGATGACGACCGCTTTTGCCCAAACCGTCGAAGCCCGTTTTGCCGAACTCACGCCGACATCGAAACGCGTCGCCAGCTACATGCTCGCGAACCTCGACCGGCTCGGCCTCGAGACCGCCGACCAGATCGCGCAGCAAGCCGGCACCAGCGGCATTTCGGTCGGCCGCTTTCTGCGCAGCGTCGGCTATCGCAATCTCGACGATCTGAAACGCGAGCTGCGCGGCACGCAGCAGCGGCCCTGGCTGATTACGGACCGGCTCGACGCGTTCCGCCGTGGACCGAGCGACAGCCCCCAACCCCGTGAGCCGCATGAACCGGGCGTTGCTGACGGCGCTTCGCCGCGCGACGCGGCGCTCGCCCAATCGCTCGAACTCGAGATCGGCGCGATCCAGCACGTATACGAACTCGCGCGCTCGCCGACCTTCGCGCGCGTCGCCGAGCGCATCGCGAACGCCGATGCGGTCTATATCCTCGGCATCCAGTCGACGCGCGGTATCAGCAACGCGTTTTACAGCTACCTCGAATACATCCGCCCGCGCGTGTTTTATTCGGATGGCATGTCGGGTTCCTACGTCGATTCGTTGAACTCGGAGTTCAGCACGCCGTATCTGATCGTCACCGACACGCGCGCCTATTCGACGATCGCGCGACGCTATTGCCAGGCGGCCTCGCAACGCGGTCTGCCGTTCGCGCTGGTCACCGATATCTACTGTCCGTGGGCGCGCGATTTCGACGGCGACCTGCTGCAGGTGAAGACCGACGTCGGTCAGTTCTGGGATTCGCTCGCGCCGCTGACGTGCCTGTTCAACCTGCTGATCTCGGCGGTCGTCGAACGGCGCGGACCGGCTATCGACGAACGCGTGGCGCGCAATCGCGAGTTGCAGAGCGAGTTCGACCAATTCGATCTTTGACCCGCTTCAAATCCGCGCCGGCCACAGGCATAGTGAAGGCTTCCACCAAACTGAGCCTGCCACGACCGGACCACGCATGAGTTCACCCCGCCCTCCGCTCGACGCCCCGCTGATCCGCGACGCCACCGAAGCCGACCTCCCCGCGATTCAGGCGATCTATGCGCATCACGTGCTGACCGGTGTCGCGTCGTTCGAAGAAACCCCGCCGTCCGTCGACGACCTGCGCACGCGGCTCGCAAGCGTGCGCAGCCACGGACTGCCGTATATGGTCGCGGAGATCGACGGCGAGGTCGCCGGCTATTGCTATGCGACGCCGTATCGCCCGCGCGCCGCCTATCGCAACACGATCGAAGACTCGATCTACGTGAACGACGCATATCGCGGACGCGGCATCGGACGCTTGCTGCTGCAGGCGCTGATCGATCGTTGCGAGACCGGACCGTGGCGTCAGATGATCGCGGTGATCGCCGATGGCGGCAGCGGCGGCTCGCTCTCATTGCATACGCAGCTCGGCTTCGAGCTGACCGGCACGTTGAAGGCGGTCGGCTACAAGCACGGCCGCTGGCTCGACACGACACTGATGCAACGCACGCTCGGCCGCGGCGCATCGACCGGGCCCGACGACGTTTCAAACGCGGCAGGCGGCACGCACGGGTAGTCCGCCGCGCGCACGGCGCGGCGTAGCAACCGCGACGCCGAAAGCTAAACCTAACGCGCGCGCGGCAAACGCGCGAACAAGGTCGGATAGTCGATCACGAGGCCATCGCTATCCACGCGCATATTGGCGGTGAACTCGCGAAAAATGCCTTCGTAGCGGTACTCGCCATTCAACTCGATGCACGTGTATGCCTGCTCGGCGCGCGTAACCTGCAAGTCCGGCGTCGAGATGTACGCGACTTCGATCGGTTGACGTTCGCCCTCGGCCAGTTGCAGCCGGCGGATCGGCAACGTATTGGTGTACGGCGTCGCGGCGATATCGATATCGATGCAGCCCTCGATCGCACTCAGCGCGAGGCCGTGCCCGTCGTGCCAATGGCCTTCGCCATCGCCATGCAATTCCAGCTCGCCGCCGCCGACGATCTTCA
Organism: Paraburkholderia sp. BR10923; assembly: GCF_040948765.1. Taxonomy (NCBI): domain Bacteria; kingdom Pseudomonadati; phylum Pseudomonadota; class Betaproteobacteria; order Burkholderiales; family Burkholderiaceae; genus Paraburkholderia; species Paraburkholderia sp. BR10923. The sequence continues at coordinate 86,698 of NZ_JBFPKO010000019.1, forward strand.
GGTGCGCATAGCGCGTGCGCCAACGCGCGTCGCAGCGCACCGTGTAATGCAGCCCGTACGCCTTGCCATAGCGCTGCCCGATCACGACGCTTTCCACGGCGAAGCCGTCGTCGCGCGCATCGAATACCAGATGTTCGATGCCGTCGCCCTCTTCCGAGGCCCATCGTAATTCACGCATCGGCGTCTCCTCACGAAACGGCGCAGTGGGCGCGCCGGCCTTTCATCGTAGCGCGAAAGTGCGCGCGCGAGTCAATCCCGACCCAGGCGCTTACGGCCGGCAAATAGCCAGTATCCACGCGCTAGATGCCTGAGTGTTGGCCGCTCGACTATGCTCGCGGTTTGTCGTGACTCCGAACCCGCCGCCGATGCACGCCGCCGCGACCGATGCCCCCTCTTCCTCGCTCAGCGCCCCGCTGCGCACGCTGCTGCGCAGCCTCGGCCAGATCGTGCTGCAATCGAACGCCTCGACCGGCGTGTGCATGCTCGGCGCGTGGCTTCTCAGCGAGCCGCGTCTCGTGTGCGCCGCGCTGCTCGGCGCGATCGCGGCCAACGTCAGCGCGATGCTCGCCGGTTCGGCTGACGCCGACCTGCGTGCTGGCCTGCCCGGCTTCAACGGCGCGCTCGCGGGCCTCGCCGCGTTCAGCTTCATCGGCGATCCGGCGCGCGCGTCGGCCGTCGCGATTCTTGCGGCGACGGCCACCGCATGGCTGCTGCGACCGTGGTCGCGCTGGTTGCGTGTGCGTGGGCTCGGTTATCTGTCGAGTCCGTGCCTGATCGTCACGTGGCTATGGTTGCCGCTGATCGCGAGCCGTTCCTTGTCGGCGGGTCCCGACGCCGCTCATCCGCTCGACGCGATGCGGTTCGTCAGCGGCGTGCTCGCGGGCGTTGCGCAGACCGGCTTCGCGTCGGGCGCGCCAGCGGGTGTGCTGGTGCTGCTCGGGATTGCCGCCGCCTCGCCCAAACACGCGCTCTATGCGCTGGGCGGCGCGACATTGGCGAGCGCGGCACACCTGTTGCTCGGCGCGAGCGTTGCTTCATTCGACGCCGGCCTGTGGGGGTTCAACGGGGCGCTGACCGCGCTCGCGCTAGCCGACTCGGGCTACGCGGCGACACTCGGCGGCATCGCGATGTCGGTGCTGTTGCAAGCGGCCGCGCTGCATTGCGGTTGGCTTACGATGACCGCGCCGTTCGTGCTCGCAACGTGGAGCATGCAGTCGCTCGGGCGCCGCAGCGCGTAACGGATGGGTCGTGCGCTGTCGCCACCCGCACGGCATTGTGCGGTAGCATCCCAAGCCGGTTCCCGCGTCGCGCGGCCTCGCATTCAGCAACCTTCTTGCGTCGGCGATCAATCGCATGGCGCCGGAGTCAGTGCTGAAACACTCACTCCAGCCGACAGGAGACAGATATGTCGTTCGCCCACTCACCCGCCGGCCGCATCGCCGAGACCGGTCCGCTGTCGGAAGCGGAACAGCAAACCCGCATCGATCTGGCCGCCGCTTATCGTCTCGCCGCGCTCAACGGTTGGGACGATCTGATCTACACACACATTTCCGCAAGCGTGCCCGGCGAACCGGGCCACTTCCTGATCAATCCGTTCGGCCTCGCGTTCGATGAGGTATGCGCGTCGAATCTCGTGAAAATCGACATCGCGGGCCATATCGTCGGCGCCAGCGAACATCCGGTGAACGCCACCGGCTTCGCGCTGCACGCGGCCGTGCATGCCGCGCGCGACGACGCGTTCTGCGTGATGCATCTGCATAACACCGCGGGCGTGGCCGTGTCCGCGCAGCCGGAAGGATTGCTGCCGGCGTCGCAGCACGCGCTGCGCTTTTACGGCCAGCTTGCATATCACGACTACGAAGGCCTCGCGTTCACGCCGGCCGAAGGCGAGCGCCTCGTCGCGCATCTCGCCGATCATCCCGCGATGCTGTTGCGCAATCACGGCACGCTGACGCTCGGACGCACGGTTGCCGAAGCTTATGTGCTGATGGCGACGCTGTTGAAAGCCTGTGAAATCCAGATTCAGGCGCAAAGCTGCGGCGCGCCGCTGGTGGTGCCGAGCGACGCGGTCGCCGCACGCACGGCGGAGCAGCTCTACGATGGCGGCGCGATCGAAGGCGCGCTCGAATGGCCCGCGCTGCTGCGCAAGCTCGATCGACTCGATCGCGGCTATCGCGCCTGAACGCCCGAGCCGGTCCGCTTCATTCCAGTCCCAACTCTCAACCCCACGGAGCAACGTCATGCCCACGTTTCATATCGAACTCTTCGAAGGCCGTACGCTGGAACAGAAACGCCAGTTCGTCGAAGCGATCACGAAAGCCACCTGCGAATCGCTCGGCGTCGAGCCGAACTCGGTCGACATCATCCTGACCGACGTGAAGCGCGAAAACTGGGCGACGGGTGGGCGTTTGTGGTCGGAGGCCTGATCGACCCGGAAAAGCGCTGGCGAGACCAGCGCTTCGATGCATAAAAACGAGGCATCGAAAAAAAAGCTGCGCACGTGAGGTGCGCAGCTTTCGAGGCTTACAACGCGAAAAAAATCGCGTCGATGTGGCGGCAAAACAACGTGCCGCCACGTATTCAGTAACTGTTTAGAACTTGTGGATGATACCAACGCCGACAGCGACCTGGCTGCGCGACGATGCCGGCGCGCTGTTCTGACCGTCACCAATGCTTGCTTGTGCGTTGATGATCGTCTTGCCGTCGCCTGCCAGCGTCTTGCCGTTAGCACGCTGATAGGCTTCCAGCGCGTACAGACCGGTGCGCTTGGACAGGGTGTAGTACTGCGACAGGTTGAACTGGTTGTAGCTAGCCGTGTCCGAAATGCCGTTCGACGACGTTGCACGGGTGTAGCTATAGCCAGCGGCCAGGTCCAGCACCGAGATCGGCTTCCAGTGCAGCACTGCGCCACCCGTGTTCCAGATTTGGGTGCCGTGGAACAACGAGCCCGAACCCGCAGCGTATTGAACGTTCGAGTATGCGAACGAAACGTCCAACGCCGAGGTGAACGCGTAGCCGCCCGTCACTGCGACGCGCTGCTGCTTCGCTGCAGTCTGGAAGCCGTTGTTGATTGCCGAGACCGCCGGCTGTGCGCCGTTGTTCGACATCGCCGAATTCCAGTTCGTGCTGGCTGCGGCCGTGGCGGTGGCGGGGGTGAAGATGCCCGCATTGTCGATACGCTGGATACCTGCTGCGATGCCGACCGGGCCGTTCAGGTACTGTGCTGCCACGCTCCAAACCTGGCCAGCGGCGAAGCTGCCTGCGTTGCCGCCCAGCGAGTACGAACCGCTGACCGTCAGGCCGCCAAAGCTCGGCGACGTATAGACCAGCGAGTTGTTCGAGCGGTACAGCGTATCCAGCGAGTCGATATCACCCGGGTGCGCGCCGTAAAAACCGGTCAGCCACGTGGTCGGGCTATACGGCGACAGCAGCGTGTAGTACGAGGTGTACTGGCGGCCGGCCGTCAGCGTACCGAACTGGCCGTTCGTCATACCCACCCATGCCTGGCGGTTGAATGCCAGACCCGACACGCCTTGCGCGCCGGTTGCGCTGTTAAAGCCTTGTTCCAACTGGAAAATTGCCTTCGTGCCGCCGCCCAGATCTTCCGAGCCCTTCAGGCCGAAACGGCTACCAGCCCAGACGCCGTTGATCATTTGGACTTTCGAAGCACCACCGGGCGAGGGCTTCGACGATCCCAGTGCGCTCAACGACGTCGAGCTGTTCTGCCAGCCCAACCCAGCATCGACAATACCGTAGAGCGTCACGCTGCTTTGAGCATGTGCACCAAGCGCGACCAACGCCACTGCCGAAGCCACGAGAGTCTTTTTCATTTCTACTCCTCTGTTAAAAACTTTTTGAAGCAGCGCTATGCAAGCGCCGCAGAGTGTGGGTAAGACGTTTTATTTGAATCAGAACACCGGATGACCGTTGATGACGCTCGGCAACCACGTCGAGAACCACGGTACGTAAGTGACAATATTGATGGCCGAGAAGATAGCGAGGTAATACGGCCACGCCACCTTAGTAGTTTCCCCTATCGACACATTGCCAATTGCGCAACCAATGAACTGCACCGAGCCAATCGGCGGATGCACGAGACCCAATGCGCAGTTCAGCAGGATCATGATGCCGAACTGAACCGGGCCCACGCCGTTGTGCATCGCCATCGGCAGGAACAGCGGGGTCGTGATCAGGATGTGCGCCGCCATGTCGACGAACGTACCGAGGAACACCTGAATCACGTTGATGTACAACAACATCAGCCACGGCAGCGAGGTCGCGCCGTCGAGCATGCGTTCGATCGCGTCCGGGATCTCCAGATAGGCCATCTGGAAGCGCAGCATGTTCGACACGCCGATCAGCAGCAGCACCACGCCGGTCGTTTTCGCGGCCTTGCCGAGCGCATGGCCGAGCTTCTTCAGCGTCAGCGTGCGATACACGACGATGGTCAATATCAGCGAATAACCCACGGCGATCGCGGCCGCCTCTGTCGCAGTGGCGATACCGCGCGCCACGCAGAACAGAATGATCGCGATGACCATCAGACCCGGCACCGCGCCGATGAACGTACGCAGCACCGCCATCCAGCCCGGGAAACGCTGCAATTGGGTCGAACCGTCGGGACGGCGCGGATAGCCGAACTTGACGGCCTGCCAGTAAGCGGCGATCAGCACGAGGCCCATCACCCAAAGCACCGGCAACAGACCCGAGAACAGCAGATCGCCGATCGACACGCCGCTCATCTGCTTGCCGTTCAGCACGCCGCTCACGCCTTGCGCCGCGAACGCGTAGATGATCATGTTGGTCGACGTCGGCATCAGTGCGCCGGCGAGCGACGAGTGCGTGGTCACGTTGACCGCGTAGGCGGCGCTATAGCCTTCGCGCTTCATCAGCGGGATCACCACGCCGCCCATTGCCGACGTATCCGCGGTCGGCGAACCCGACACGCCGCCGAACAGCGTACAGGCGACCACGTTGGCCATGCCGAGGCCGCCGCGGAAATGGCCGACCGTGGCCTGCGCGAAGCGCAGGATGCGGTCGGCGATGCCGCCGTGGAGCATCAGCTCGCCGGAGAAGATGAAGAACGGCACCGCGAGGAACGAGAAACCGTTCATGCCGGAGATCATCGACTGCATCGCGGTTGCGGTCGGCAGACCTTCGAACAGATACGTCAGGACGCAGGACAGGCCCAGCGCGAATGAAACCGGAACCCCTAGAAAGAGGAAAACCAGAAAACTGACGGTAAGGAGGGCAAGTTCCATGATGGCTCTACTTTTATTCCGTGGCGGAGAGTTCGAGCGCTGGCTCTTCCCGTTTCCCGGCAAAGAGCTCGAGCAGATGCTCGATCGAGAACAACGCGATGCACACGCTCGCGAAGATCGGGATGCAGTAGCGCACGCCTTCCGGCACGCCAATGATCGGAATGCGGTCGCCCATCGTGGTTTCGGCCATCTCGAAGCAACCGACGAAAACGGCCACCGCGAAAGCAATCAGGCAGAGGTGCTGAATCCCTTTCGCGATCACCTGGCCCTTCTCGGGCAATTTCTTGACGAGCGAGTCGAGTCCGATGTGACCGCCCTCGCGAACCTTCAGTGCGGCGCCGAACATCGCGATCAGGATCACTAGCAACAATGCGATGGGCTCAACGTAATCGGGTGCGTCGCTAAACACGTAGCGCATCACCACGCTATAAATCACGAGCAGGCAAAGTGCGGCGAGGCTAACCGACGCCACGACCAGCAGCACGCGAAAAAGAAAATCATTTGGGCGTTTCAGGAAACTCATGACCCTGTCCTTGCTTACGTCCGACCTGTGCTTGAAATTCAGCCGTCCCGACGCGATCCGCGCACGCGAAACAGCGCGGCGGAATGTCTCGCGAGTTTCCTCGCGGACCATTCACGCCGCTGCTGCGACAAACGTTGCTATTGCTGATTGCGCCCGGGACGCGAGACTTACTTGATTGCCTGGATCTCGTCGACGATCTGCTTCATCTGCGGGGTCTTTTCGTACTTCGTCCACACAGGCTGCATCACCTTCACGAAAGCCGCACGGTCGATCTGCGAAGCCGCGACCACCGTTGCGCCGCCCTTCGTGACGGTCTTCTGCGCGTCGGCTTCACGCGCGGTCCACAGCTTCTGGTAGTACGGCACCGAGTCAGCCGCGGCCTTCTTGATGATCTGCTGCTCTTGCGGCGACAGCGTGTCCCACACCTTCTTCGAGAACACCAGCACTTCGGGGGTCATCGAATGCTGGGTTTCCGAGTAGACCTGAGCGACTTCGAAGTGCTTGGTTTCTTCGTACGACGGGATGTTGTTTTCGGCGCCGTCGACGAGGCCGGTCTTCAGGCCCGTATAGACTTCCGAGAACGGCATCGGCGTCGGCGTGCCGCCCATTGCCTTGATTTCGTCGACCATCAGGTCGGACGGCTGCACGCGAACCTTCAGGCCCTTCATGTCTGCCGGCGACTTGATCGCCTTCTTCGCGTACATCGAGCGTGCGCCGCTCTCGTAGAACGTCAGCGCGATCATGCCCTTCGCGGTGAACGCGTCGAGGATCTTCTGGCCTTCCGGACCGTACATGACCTTGCGGAAATGATCGACGTCGCGGAACAGGAACGGCAGCGACGGGATCATCGATTCCGGCACGATTTCGTTGAACGCAGCACCGTTCGCGCGCGTCATGTCGAGCGCACCGATACGTACCTGGTCGATCGTGTCGTTTTCCGAGCCGAGCGCGCTGTTGCCGAACACCTTCACGGAGTCCTTGCCGTCGGTCGCCTTGCTGATCTGCTCGCCCATGTACTTCACGGCCATGTTGGTCGGGAAGGTGTCGCCGTGTACATCGGCAACGCGGAACACGCGTGCTTCAGCCGACATCGTGCTGAACGCCAACGCCGCGGCTGCGACGATCATCGAAACACGGGAAGAGGCAAACTTCTTGTTCATCGTGACATTCCTTGAAAAAAGACCATCCCAGCGACAGCGGATGTGACATGGTTTTGACGCGTCTCCGGCTTCGCGCCCGCCGCCTTCGCAGGTGCGGGCGCTGGCCGTACTGGCTGTGCAACTTCCCCGGCACAGTTGACCCAGCACTCCAGTCGATAGCTCGACTACTTACTTCAATCATGCCGGCCGGCTTCCGACATGGATGCGGCATCGACCACAGCCGCACAACCGACCTGAAAACCTACCGAATTGCACTTGTCACACAAACACAGAAAGCCGTTTGTTGGGACTTATATGTTGTACGACGACATATGAAGTCTATAAAAGGGGTTTTAACTTGTACAGACGGTATTTACCCGCATCAGGAAAAGCGCCGGCACCTATGACCGGCATGGCACGCCGCCAAGCCCCGCGCCGTCTGGCGCTGAATGAGAGCGAATGGGCATGGGTCTCCGGAATTGTTGTATTTTTGCCGAACAAAGATGCGGGAACATGGTCCTGCGCCAAATGTTGTATGACGAGTGACGAATAAAGGGCCACACGAACGACCCCGAAAATGAAAACGCCGGGAGAAAAACTTCGTCCCGGCGCATGTCTCATGTAAGCAAGATTACAGTTGGCCCGCGAATTCGGGCTCAGGCAGCCCGCTCACGCCAGGCCGCAGCGCGAACACATGGCCGTCGTGCTCGCTCGCGCCGTTGGCCGGGCGAATCGACGTGACGAACAGCGTATCGAGATCGCGGCCGCCGAACGCGCACATCGCAGGCTTGATGGCCGGCACGGGAATCTGCCGGTCGAGCTTGCCCTGCGGCGTGAAACGCAGCAACAGACCGGCGTCGTTCGCGCAAATCCAGTAGCAGCCGTCCGCATCGACCGCCGCGCCGTCCGGACGGCCCGAATAGTGATGCAGATCGGCGAACACGCGGCGGTTGCGCGGCTCGCCGGTGTCGACGTCGTAGTCGAACGCCCAGATCAGCCGGCGCAGCGGATGCGAGTCCGACAGATACATCGTCGTACCGTCCGGCGACCAGCCGAGGCCGTTCTGCGTGATCAGCGAATCGACGACCGGGGCCGACAGCACGCCCTTCTCATCGAAGCAGTACAGCGCGCCGCCCGGGATCGCCGCCGCCATGTCCATCACCATGGTGCCGGCCCAGAAGCGCCCTTGCCTATCGCAACGGCCGTCGTTGAAACGCATGCCGCCATGCGGGAATTCAGGCGCCGCGAGCTTGCGCAGCGACGCTGTCAGCGGCTCGCCGCCCGGCGCATTCGACGCGTCGGCGAGCGCGACCGCGAACAAGCCGGTCTCGCAGCCGGCGAGCACGGCGCCAGCGTGATCGAACGCGATACAGGCAACCTGCTCCGGCAGTTGCCATTCGGTGCGCTTGCCAGTTTCGAGCGAGCCGCGCACGATTTTCCTCGCCGGAATATCGACCCAGTACAATGCCTGCTCGGCCGCGCGCCAGACCGGGCTTTCACCGGTGGCCGCGGGCAACGGACCGGCCGCTTCGAAGCGTTCCACTTGCGGATTCGCGCTCATTATTTAGGCTCCCGCTTCGGCTCCATCGGACCGGCGAGCACGAACGGGCCGCCCTGGTACAGCTGGGTCGGGTCGTCGAAGCGCGTGTCGGGGGCGCTCGGCGGAAACAGGTGTTCGAACTGCGCCGAGCTGTCTTGCGGACGGTAGCCGAGGAACGCGGCGTTCGTGTTGTCGACCCACGCGGTGCGGTTGTTCGACACGCCGTAGACGATCGCGTGGCCGACGCGGTTCGTGAACAGCGAGCAGCGCACGAGCTCGATGAAGTCGCGGTAGCTCAGATACGTGACGAGCATGCGCGCGGTCTTCGGCTGCTCGAACGACGAGCCGATCCGCAGACACACGGTTTCGAGGCCGAAGCGGTCGAAGTAGTAGCGCGACAGCGATTCGCCGAAGCACTTCGACACGCCATACATGCCGTCCGGACGCAGCGGCGCGTCGGTGCCGAGCACCGACGTCACCGGATGGAAACCCACCGCGTGATTCGAGCTCGCGTAGACGATGCGCTTCACGCCGTGCTTTTGCGCCGACGAGTACACGTTGTACAGGCCGCGGATATTCGCTTCGAGGATGTCTTCGAACGGCGCTTCGACGGAAATGCCGCCGAGATGCACCACCGCGTCCACGCCTTCGAGCAGCGCGTGCACGGCCGCTACATCGGCGAGATCGACGACGGCGGCTTCCTCGTGCGCGGCGACTTCGCCGAGCGGCGCGATATCGGATACGCGCACGATGTCGGCCCACTGCGCGAGAGCGGGACGCAGTTGCTTGCCGAGGTTGCCCGCGGCGCCAGTGAGCAGCAGACGGCGGAAGGGTTTCTTTGCCGCGGAGCGGTCAACGTTCAAATCGGTCATGTCTCTTTGCTGTTGTGATTGCGATCGGGTCTTCTGAACGGAAAAGCGAGCGCCGGTTGGACCGGCGCTCGCCTGAGATTGGATGGTGCGGGTTGCCTGATCAGGTCACCGGCGCCGGGTTGAAGAGGGTCAACGCATTGTGCAGCCCGAGCTTCTCCGCGCAGGTTTCCTTGCGGCCGCTCGCGACATCGAGCATCAGGCGGAACAGCTCCCAGCCCACCTCTTCGATGCTGGACTGGCCGGTCGCGATTGTGCCGGCGTTGATGTCCATCAGATCATGCCAGCGACGCGCGAGGTCCGAACGCGTCGCCACCTTGATGACCGGCACTTCGGCGAGGCTGTACGGCGTGCCGCGGCCGGTCGTGAACACGTGCAGCGTGATGCCCGACGCAACCTGCAGCGTGCCGCAGATGAAGTCGCTGGCCGGCGTCGCCGCGTAGATCAGGCCCTTCTGATTGACCTTCTCACCGGGCGACAGCACGCCGGAGATCGCCGAGTTGCCCGACTTGATGATCGAGCCCATCGCCTTTTCGACGATGTTCGACAGGCCGCCCTTCTTGTTGCCGGGCGTCGTGTTCGCACTGCGGTCCGCGCCGCCGCGCTTCAGGTAATCGTCGTACCACTGCATCTCGCGAATGATCGCCGCCGCGACCTCCGCGTTGGCCGCGCGCGCGGTCAGCTGATCGACGCCGTCGCGCACTTCGGTGACTTCCGAGAACATCACGGTCGCCCCGGCGCGCACCAGCAGGTCGGTCGCGAAGCCGACGGCCGGGTTCGCGGTCAGGCCCGAGAACGCGTCGCTGCCGCCGCACTGCACGCCGATCACCAGATCCGACGCCGGACAGGTTTCGCGACGACGGTTGTTCAGGCGCTTCAGATGCCCTTCGGCCATCCTCATGATCGACGTGATCATCGACTGGAAGCCGACGTGCGATTCGTCCTGCAGCACCACGACGTCGCCGTTCTGGTCCAGCGCGACATCGCCGATGTCGGCGACGTCGTCGACCACCGCTGCCGCGGCGATCGGGATCGTACCCGGCGGCATCAGACGCTCGGGCTGCAGCTTCTCGCAGCCGAGGCTCACCATCATCACTTCGCCGCCGAAGTTCGGGTTCAGCGCGATGTTGCGCACGGTGCGGATCGGCACCATCGCGTCGGGCGCGTCGATCGCGACGCCGCAGCCGTAGGTGTGGCCGAGGCTCACGACATCGTCGACATTCGGATATTTCGGCAGTAGCTCGGCCTTGATGCGCGTGACCGCGTGTTGCACGACGTCGGCGACGCACTGCACGGTGGTCGTGATCGCGAGGATGTTGCGCGTGCCCACCGAGCCGTCCGAGTTACGGTAGCCCTCGAACGTGTAGCCTTCGAGCGGCGGCATGTCCGGCGCCCTGGTCGTGGCGATCGGCAGGTCTTCGAGTCCGGGCGGGCTCGGCATGCGGATCACGTGCTCGTTGATCCAGCTGCCCTGCGGCAGCGGCTTCAGCGCATAACCGATCACGACGTTGTAGCGGATGACCTCGTCGCCTTCGGCGAGATCGGCCAGCGCGACCTTGTGGCCCTGCGGCACACGCTCGCGCAGCCTGAGCCCATCGGCAAATACCGCGCCCTCGCCCAAACCGCCGTCGTTGACGACGATCGCGACATTGTCATTGGGATGAACGCGGATGTAGAGCGGAGTTTGTTCCATTGATCAATCCTTGAGGCGTGATAGGCCTGCTTCGCCAGCAATCATACGTCATCCTACAACGCTAAAGTTTGCTCGGATGTTCCGTATTTACCCTATGGACAGCATTATGCCGCTAACACCCCGTTGAGTTACGGGATTCGTTGTTGTACGATGACGTATAAGAAATCTGTTTTCCAAGATTTTCTACTAGTACGACGTCTGTCGTACTAGTTGGATCCTACCAACGACCCCATCCGACGCCGGGATATTTAGATCATGACGACACCGCAGGAACTCAAGCAGATCGTTTCGGAAGGCCTCCTGTCCTTCCCCGTCACCGACTTCGACGCTAACGGCGACTTCCGCGCCAACACTTACGCAGAGCGCCTCGAATGGCTCGCTCCGTACGGCGCTTCGGCGCTGTTCGTCGCCGGCGGCACGGGCGAATTCTTCTCGCTGACGCAAGACGACTACACGCAAGTCGTCAAGACCGCGGTCGAAGTCTGCAAAGGCAAGGTACCGATCCTCGCCGGCGCAGGCGGCCCGACCCGCGTGGCGATCGCCTACGCGAAGGAAGCGCAGCGCCTCGGCGCGCACGGCATCCTGCTGATGCCGCACTACCTGACCGAAGCAAGCCAGGACGGTATCGCCGCGCACGCCGAAGAGGTCTGCAAGGCCGTTCCGGGCATGGGCGTGATCATTTACAACCGCGCGAACTCGAAGCTCAACGCCGACATGCTCGAGCGTCTGGCCGACCGTTGCCCGAACCTGATCGGCTTCAAGGACGGCGTGGGCGAGATCGAAAACATGGTGACGATCCGCTGCCGCCTCGGCGAGCGCTTCTCGTACCTCGGCGGCCTGCCGACCGCGGAAGTCTACGCTGCCGCGTACAAGGCGCTGGGCGTGCCGGTGTACTCGTCGGCGGTGTTCAACTTCATCCCGAAGACCGCGATGGAGTTCTACCGCGCGATCGCCGCTGACGACCACGCAACGACCGGCAAGCTGATCGACGAATTCTTCCTGCCGTACCTGAAGATCCGCAACCGCCGCGCAGGCTATGCGGTCAGCATCGTCAAGGCTGGCGCGAAGCTGGTCGGCCACGACGCAGGTCCGGTGCGCGCACCGCTGACCGACCTGACGCCGGAAGAACTGGAACAGCTCGACGCGCTGATCAAGAAGCTCGGACCGCAGTAACGCACCGGCGTCGGGCTTCGAGCGAAGAAGCTCGCGAGCCTCATCGACGAGGGCTGCATAGACGGCCCCGTTGCGAACGCCCGGCACGGCAACGTTGCCGGGCGTTCGTGCATTTGCGCGACAGGCGGGTGGTCTGCGGACCGCCCGGCGCAGCGACCACACCTCGCCCAACGATACAGGAGATGACCCATGGACTTGAGCCGCACGGCCAGTTCGACCGACGCCGCCTCTAGCGCGGCACGCACCAAGGTCCGCTACGGGATTCTGGCGCTGATCTTCGTGATCACCACCCTCAACTATGCCGACCGCGCGACGCTGTCCGTCACCGGTTCCGCGATGCGCACCGCGTTCAGCCTCGACGCGATCCGCATGGGCTATATCTTTTCCGCATTCAGCTGGGCCTACGTGCTGTCGCAACTGCCGGCCGGCTGGCTGCTCGACCGTTTCGGCGCGCGCCGCGTGTACGCGGCGAGCATCTTCTCGTGGTCGCTGTTCACGCTGCTGCAAAGCTCGGTCGGCCTGCTCGGCAGCGCCGGTGCGGCGATCACCGCGCTGTTCGTGCTGCGCTTCGTGATGGGCGCGGCGGAGTCGCCGGCGTTTCCGGCGAACGCGAAGGTGGTCGCGAGCTGGTTCCCGACCAACGAGCGCGGCACCGCATCGGCGATCTTCAACGCCGCGCAATACTTCGCCGCGGTCGTGTTCACGCCGCTGATGGCGTGGCTCACGCATGCGTTCGGCTGGGAGACGGTCTACGTCGTGATGGGCGTGGTCGGGCTGCTGCTCGCGCTGACGTGGCTGAGGGTCATGAAGAATCCCGCCGATCACCCGGGCGTGTCGCGCGCCGAGCTCGAGTACATCGAGCAAGGCGGCGGCCTCGTCAGCGGTGCGCGCAAGACGGGTCCGGACGACGTCTCGAAGACTGGCGGCTGGACGCTCGTGCGTCAGTTGCTCGGTAACCGCATGCTGCTCGGCGTCTATCTCGCGCAGTACTGCATCAACGTGCTGACCTACTTCTTCCTGACGTGGTTTCCGATCTACCTCGTGCAGGCGCGTGGCATGACGATCCTGAAGGCGGGCCTCGTGGCCTCGCTGCCGGCGATCTGCGGCTTTCTCGGCGGCGTGCTCGGCGGCGTGCTGTCGGACGGGTTGATCCGCCGCGGCTGGTCATTGACCGTAGCGCGCAAGGCGCCGATCGTCGGCGGCATGCTGCTGTCGACCTGCATCATCGGCTGCAACTACGTGTCGACCGACTGGATCGTCGTCGCGCTGATGTCGCTCGCGTTCTTCGGCAAGGGCATCGGCGCGCTCGGCTGGGCCGTCGTCGCCGATACGGCGCCGAAGGAAGCGCTCGGTCTGTCCGGCGCGATCTTCAATATGTTCGGCAACATCGCCGGCATCGTGACGCCGATCGTGATCGGTTATCTGGTCGCGCGCTCGGGCTCGTTCAATGGCGCGCTGGTGTTCGTCGGCGCGAACGCCCTGATGACGGTGATCAGCTATCTGGTGATCGTCAAGGACATCCGGCGAGTCGAATTGCGCTCGGCGTGAGCCAGTTATAGGCTCAGTTATCGTTCCGGTTATCGTACTTCCGGCCGGCGGACGCCCGGCGCCTCGCGCGAGCCGTGCGCACCGAGGCGCCAAACTTCAGGCATCCGCCGATATATGTGACAATCGCGCCGAATTCGATCCGGCGCTTATATAATCAGTCGTCAGACGACGATATAATAAAAATGCAGGATTCCCCGCGATTTTTCAAACAAGGAGCGTTTTCGATGGCTACACCACTAGCATCCGCGGCACCGCCACGACGCGCTCGCAATCTTGCCGAGTTCGTCGTCAATTACGTCACCGAGCAGATCGCGGCCAACGTGCTGAAGCCGGGCGACAAACTCCCGACCGAATCGCAGCTGATGAACACGCTCAGCGTGAGCCGCACGGTGATCCGCGAGGCAATCTCCCGCCTGCAGGCAGGCAAAATCATCGAGACGCGGCACGGTATCGGCAGCTTCGTGCTCGAGCCGCAGCGCGAAAAACTCGGCATCGACATGGTGCCCGCCACCACGCTGCGCGACGTGCTGTCCATTCTGGAACTGCGCATCAGCCTCGAAACCGAATGCGCCGGTCTTGCCGCGCAACGCGCGAAACCGGACGACCTCGCGCACATGCGTACCGCACTCGACGCGATCGAGGCCACGCGTCACAACGGACTCGACAGCGTGGAGGCCGACCTGCAGTTCCACATCTCGGTCGCGCGCGCAACCGGCAACCGCTATTTCGTCGACATCCTGTCGCAGATGGGCAGCGCACTGATTCCGCGCAACCGGCTCGACTCGGCCGGCATCGCGCGCGCCGATCCAGATGCATATCTGTCGCTCGTGAACCTCGAGCATGAAAGCATCCTCGAGGCAATCAGCCGGCACGACGCCGAAGGCGCGCGGGCGGCGATGCGCATGCATCTGTCGAATAGCCGCGAGCGGTTGCGTCGCGCGAATGAAGCGAACGACGCGAACAGCTGATTTTCACGAAGCACGCAGGCGAAAAAAATGGCCGGGAATATTCCCGGCCATTTTTTTTGTGATTGCAACTGCCCTTCCCTTCGATGCGGGCCTGGTGTCGATCTCGGCACCAGGCGCGCATCCGTTCAGGACGGCGTCACGCGATTAACCGCGCGTGAGTTCGCCATCGCGACGACGCCACAGTTCCAGCGGGTTGCCGTCGGCCAGCGTTTGCGGCAGCAGCTCGGCCGGGAAGTCCTGGTAGCAAACCGGGCGCAGGAAGCGGTCGATCGACGTGGTGCCTACCGAGGTCGCGCGGCTGTCCGACGTTGCCGGGAACGGGCCGCCGTGGACCATCGCGTGGCACACTTCGACGCCGGTCGGGAAGCCGTTGACCAGAATGCGGCCGGCCTTGCGCTCGAGAATCGGCACCAGCTTCTTCGCAGCCGCCACGTCGGCGCTGTCCATCTGCAGCGTTGCGGTTAGTTGGCCGGCGAAGTGCTCGGCGACCTTCAGCATTTCCTGCTCGTCCTTGCAGCGGATGATCGTAGACACCGGGCCGAACACTTCGTCTTCGAGCGCCGGGTTCGCGAGGAACGTCTGCGCGTCGGTCACGAACAGCGCCGCGCAAGCCTGGGTCGGGCCGGTACCGGCGACGCCGCGTGCCACGACTTCGACACCCCTGGTTGCAGCCAGCTTGCCTTCGCCGTCTTGATACGCGGCGTGGATGCCCGAAGTCAGCATGGTCTGCGCCGGCTTGGCGGCGAGCGCTTCCGATGCCGTCGCGACGAAGCCCTTCAGCGCGTCGCTGTCGATCGCGATCGCGAGACCCGGGTTCGTGCAGAACTGGCCCGCGCCGAGCACGAGCGAGTCGACGAAACCGCGCGCGATGCTGTCGCCGCGTGCCGTCAGAGCGTTCGGCAGCA
This sequence comes from Paraburkholderia sp. BR10923, assembly GCF_040948765.1. Classification (NCBI taxonomy): domain Bacteria; kingdom Pseudomonadati; phylum Pseudomonadota; class Betaproteobacteria; order Burkholderiales; family Burkholderiaceae; genus Paraburkholderia; species Paraburkholderia sp. BR10923. The sequence continues at coordinate 102,317 of NZ_JBFPKO010000019.1, forward strand.
AAAACACCGGGTTGATGCTGCTCATTTCCGCGTAGACGGGGATCGGCTCCGGACGTGCCGCCGCGACGCGCATCAGCGACGTGCCGCCCGCGCGCGAACCGGTGAAGCCGACCGCCTTGATGGCCGGATGCGCAACCAGCGCCTCGCCGACCGAGTTACCCGCGCCGACGATCATCGAGAACACGCCTTCGGGCAGATCCATTTCCTGCGCGACGCGCTGGATCACACGACCGACCAGCTCCGAGGTGCCGAGGTGCGCGCGGTGCGCCTTCACGACGACCGGGCAGCCGGCAGCGAGCGCCGCGGCGGTGTCGCCACCCGCCACCGAGAATGCGAGCGGGAAGTTGCTCGCGCCGAACACGGCGACCGGGCCGAGCGCGATCTTCTGCATGCGCAGATCCGAGCGCGGCAACGGCTTGCGTTCCGGCAGCGGCGAATCAAGCGTGGCGTTGAGCCACTGGCCCGCACGCACGGTTTGCGCGAACAGCTTCAGCTGGCCGGTGGTGCGGCCGCGTTCGCCTTCCAGACGCGCCTTCGGCAGGCCCGATTCAGCCATCGCGCGTTCGATCAGCTCGTCGCCGAGCGCGGTGATGCCGTCCGCGATACGATTCAGAAACTCAGCGCGCACTGCGAGCGGCAGTTGACGGTAGGCGTCGAACGCCTGTTGCGCGAGCGCGCAGGCCTGCTCGACGTTCTCGACGGTGCCGCTGCCGAACACCGGTTCGGCAATCTCGGAACCCGTGGCAGGATTGAACGCGCGCAGCGGTTTTTCTTCGCCGCGCACTGCTTTGCGACCGATCAGCATTTCGCCGGTAATGGGCATTGTGGCTTTCCTTGAATGAAGGCTTCAGATATAGGTCATCCTACAACATTGCGGGGGCTCCATGCAACCCGAAACGCTTGTCGGACAGGGTCATTCGGGTTTACACGACCGTTACAACCAAGGGGCTCGGTGCTAATCTGCCACAGTCATACGACGACTTATAACCTCGCATTCTGCGTGGTTTATTGCGGTCGTCGAAGCTTTGTTCCCGACACATCGTAGTTCGAGGAGACACCGCATGCCCGCCGTCACGCCTTACGAATCCTTGCCCAACCGCTTCCGGCGCGCGGTGCGCGAGGGAAAAACCCAGATCGGCTGTTGGGCATCGCTTGCCAGCCCGATCGCCACTGAACTGCTGGGCACGGTCGGCTTCGACTGGATGCTGCTGGACGCCGAACACGCGCCCAACGACGTGCTCACGCTGATCCCCCAGTTGATGGCGCTCAAGGACAGCGGCAGCGCGCCGGTCGTCCGACCACCGGCTAACGACAGCGTCGTGATCAAACGATTCCTCGACAGCGGCTTCTCGAACTTTCTGGTGCCGTTCGTCGACAGTGCTGACGACGCGGCCCGCGCGGTCGCGGCAACGCGCTATCCGCCGCAGGGCATCCGCGGCGTGTCGGTCGGCCATCGCGGCAACCGCTATGGCACCGTGCCCGACTACTTTGCGCTCGCCAACGACAATATCTGCGTGATCCCGCAGATCGAAAGCCGCAAGGCAGTCGAGGCGATCGACAGCATTCTCGCGGTGGCCGGCATCGACGCGGTCTTCATCGGTCCGTCCGACCTCGCGGCATCGTATGGCCACCTCGGCAACGCGAGCCATCCGGACGTGCAGCAGGCGATCGCGCATGTGTTCGAGCGCGCGCGGGCGGCAGGCAAGTCGAGCGGCATTCTCGCGCCGGTGCAGGCCGACGCGGAACGTTATCTGTCGATGGGCGCGCGCCTCGTCGCCGTCTGCGCGGATCTCGGGCTGCTCAAGGGCGCCGCTCAAGCGGCGCAGAAACACTTCATGCAGAAACCGGCGGGCGAAGCTTGAACGCGGCCGCCACGATATCTTCGGAGCATTCCATGAAAAAAGCAGGCTTTATCGGACTCGGCATCATGGGCAAGCCCATGGCCGCCAACCTTCTGAAAAACGGCGTGTCGCTGGCAGCGTTCACGCGTAGCGGCGTGCCCGCGGAACTGACGCAGGCCGGCGCCGTCGCATGTGACAACCCCGCCGCGGTCGCAGCCAACGCGGACGTGATCTTCGTCATGGTGCCGGACACGCCGGACGTCGAGCGCGTCCTGTTCGGCGAGAATGGCCTCGCGAGCGCGCTGCGCGCCGGCCAGACCGTCGTCGACATGAGCTCGATCTCGCCGATGGCGACCCGCGAGTTCGCGGCGCGCGTGCGCGAAACCGGCGCCGACTATCTTGACGCGCCGGTGTCGGGCGGCGAAGTCGGCGCGAAGGCCGGCTCGCTGACCATCATGGTCGGCGGCGAACAGGCCACGTTCGACAGCGTGAAGCCCATGTTCGACATGATGGGCAAGAACGTCACGCTGATCGGCGCGGTCGGCGCGGGCCAGGTGTGCAAGGTCGCCAACCAGGTGATCGTCGCGGCGACCATCGAAGCGGTCGGCGAAGCGCTGCTGCTCGCGTCGAAGGCGGGTGTCGATCCGGCGCGCGTGCGTGAGGCGCTGATGGGCGGCTTTGCGTCGTCGCGCATTCTCGAAGTGCACGGCGAGCGCATGACCAGGCGCACGTTCGATCCGGGCTTCCGCATCGAACTGCACCAGAAGGATCTGAACCTCGCGCTGTCGACCGCGCAGGCGCTCGGCGTGTCGCTGCCGAACACCGCCACCTGCCAGGCGCTGTTCAACGCGTGCGTCGCGCACGGCGGCAAGGCGTGGGACCACTCGGCGATGGTGCGCGCGCTCGAAGTGCTCGCGAATCACGAGATTGGGCAGCAGACTGCGTGATTTGATGTAGGTTCGAAATCGTTGCAATCGGGTTGTCCGTCGGTGTTCATGTGACCGATGGACGGCTCGATTGCATTTTGCATTTCTGGGGGCGTGCGTAGTTCGCACGTGATGCCCTTTCCCTCTTCCGGGCCGTAGGGCTCTTTCGCCGCGTGACGCGACACGTTCGTATCGTGTTTGGCGATGGCGACGCCCCGCCCCGTGTCTCCTCGGATTGCCGTCTGCTCCGGCGCGTTAAGCCGCGTGGCTAGTGCATGACCACGAGCGATATGCAGTCAATGACTCGCAGCTCATCGGATTAATGGGACACAAGAATCATCCATCGCCCATTTCCTGTCCCTTTGGTCGACTGCTACGTTGGCGGCCTCGAACAATCACAGAGGAATACCGAATGTCGCGCGAACAAGATGGAGACGGCGTGCGTGTCGTGCTGAGTGCGCCGCAACTGGCGGCGGTGCTGACCCGCCAATCGATCAGCCACAGCGAAATGCTTTCCAACCGGTTATGGGGCGGATTGCAACTTGTCGGCGGTTTGCTGGAAATGGTCGGGGCCGGCGCGCTGTGTGTGATGCCTGAACCGACCATGGCGAGCAAGGCTGGATGCGTTGTGTTCGGCGTACATGGCTCGGATACGGCGGCCGCTGGCTTGCGTCAGATCTGGACGGCGCGAGATACGGCGACGCTAACTCAACAGGGCACGACGAAACTCGCGGAAGCGATGAAGGCCAGTCCCGATATGGCGAACAATATCGGTCTGTGGCTCGATATGGTCGTGCCGTTTGGCTTTGCTAGTTCGATCAAGGCTATACGGGCTTCGCGTATCGCGATGGGCCGGATCAGTCTGGACATGCACGAAGCGAAAGCAGGGAGCGGGATTGGCGGACACACGCTCTTGAAGCATGTCGGACGGACCGAAGCGCAGTTGCGAGAAAGACTCAACCGCGAGCCGCGTCGAGAGAAGGTTTCGTCGTTCACAAACCTTGAGCGGGCCGAATCGGCCATCTCAGAAGTCATGCGCGCCAATGCGACCATCATTCGGGAATGGGCGCAGTCTTCGGGCAGAGGCGGCCCTCTCGCTCTGACGCGGCGCGTGGCGGGTAACGTCGGCTATGGCATAACGAGGGAGACAGGAAAACTGACGCCCATGAATGAGGTTGTAGTCGTTCTGAAATATCAAACCTACAACGGAATGCCATACTATATCGTCACTGCTTACATTAAATAGAGAGAATTTATGCTGTCAACTCGCTACCCCAAAATGTATCAGCTGTTTGGCGTATACCTGAATGAGGATTTCGATATATGGGGAGATACGATTCCCGATATCATCGCTTGCTACAAGAGGGACTGCCCACGCGAGAGCCACCTCGAGATGGTTCATGAAATCAATTCATTTATGGGCGAACACCGGGACGATTTGGACTCAGCGTTCAAAGATGCCTATGGTCAAGATTTTTCTCCCAAACTATGGGGCTACACGACCGCCTCATTTCTTGACGAATTAAAGAGGCTTCTCATCGAGTAGTTTGTCCCGGTGCTCCCGCATCCTTCTAAGAAGAATTAAAACCGTCTACTGGGCGACTAGTCTGCTTGTCGGCTGCAACACTCACGGCGCGACATCGCCAACTCGAAAACGGCCGCACAACCGACCAAAAAAAAACGGCGCCCACCTCATGAGCGCCGTTTCTTTCGCCGGATCGGCCCACACAATCCGACCCCACTTCGCCTTACTTCGCCGCCACCGCATCGGACGACACCCACTGCGGCTCCGGCATCTTCTCCGAACTCCTGGCCATCAGACACACCACGACCGCGGCAATCAGATCGAACACCGCCAGCACGACGAACAGCGGGCTATAGCCGATCTGCGTGACGAGCACACCGAACAACGCGGTGAACGCGGCAGCGCCCAGATACCCCGCCATGCCGCCCATGCCCGTCGCGGTCGCGACTTCGTGCTTGCCGAACATATCCGACGTGATCGCGTACAGTGCGCCCGACAGCGTCTGGTGCGCGAAGCCACCGACGCACAGCAGCGCCACCGCCATGTACGGGCTCTCGACGAGACCGACGCACGCCGGCCCGATCATGAACAGCGCACCGACCACGAACACCATCTTGCGCGAAGTGAACAGCGACACTTTTGCGTACTTGTGAAACAGCGGGCTCAGATAACCGCCGAGCACGCAGCCGATATCGGCGGCGAGGAACGGCATCCACGCGAACATCGCGACTTCCTTCAGGTTCATGTGACGCTCGGTCATCATGTACAGCGGAATCCACGCGTTGAACGTTTGCCAGGCCGGCTCGGACAGAATCCGAGGAATACCGATCGCCCAGAAATCGCGGCTCACCAGCATCGCGCGCCAGTTGCGCTTCGGCGTGTTGATGTCATCGTGATGCTTCGCTTCCTGGCCGCTCAGAATGTAGTCGCGCTCGGCGTTGCCCAGCAGCTTCTGGTTGCGCGGATGCTTGTAGACGATGATCCACAGCAAGCTCCACACGATGCCCGCGACGCCGACGATCACGAACGCGAGTTCCCAGCGGCCGTGAAACAGCGCCCACACGACAAGCGGCGGCGCGAGCAGCGCGCCGATCGACGAGCCGATATTGAACCAGCCGATGGCAACCGAACGCTCCTTCGCCGGGAACCACTCGCTCGTCGCCTTCACGCCAGCCGGAATACCCGCCGATTCGGCGAGTCCGAGGAGACCGCGGAACACCGCGAGGCTACGCCAGCCCGTCGCCCATGCCGCCGCCGCGCAAGCCACCGACCACGCCAGCGCGAACACCGCGAAGCCGATCTTGGTGCCGATCGTGTCGAGCACGAAACCGGCGACCGGCTGCATGAACGCATAGCAGAGCTGCCACGCCACGACCACATGCGCGTACTGCTCGGTCGTGATGTCGAGCTCCTTCATCATCGTCGGTGCCGCGACCGACAACGTGTTGCGCGCCAGGTAATTGATGATCAGGCCGGCCGCGACCAGCGCGACCATCCACCAGCGAATACCCTTGATCTTCACTACTCCATCTCCTCGTGATGCATTGCCCGTCGAACTGCCCGGGACTTAGTCCTTGCGCGAATAGTCGATGCCGACGAAGCCGCCGCCCTGGAAGCGCTGGCCCAGTTCATCGAGCGGATTCGGGCGCGACAGGATGTCTTCGGCGTAGTCTTCGGCGTTCTGCTTCGGCTCGTAGCCGAGACGCGCGGCGCCGACGCTGTTGTCCCACCAGCTGCGCGTATTGGCCGACACGCCCCAGATGGTCATGAAGCCGACCTCTTCCGCTTCGATGCAGCGATCGAGAAAATGCATCAGGTCCTTGTGGCCGAACCAGGTGCTCAGGTGACGCTGCTCGGTCGGACGCTCGAGGCAGCTGCCGATGCGCACGCACACGCTTTCGATGCCGTGCTTATCCCAGTACATGCGCGCGAGCGCTTCGCCCCACACCTTCGACAGACCATAGAAGCCGTCCGGGCGCAGTTCGCAGTCGAGGCTCAGATGCTCGGTGACCGGATACATGCCGATCGCGTGGTTCGAGCTCGCGAACACGATGCGCTTCACGCCGTTGCGGCGCGCGCCTTCGTAGACTTCCACGAGGCCGCGCAGGTTGTTCTCGATGATCTCGGGCAGCGGACGCTCGACGCTCGTGCCGGCAAAATGGATCAGCACGTCCACGCCGTTGAGCAGACGGTCGACGACCGCCGGATCGCGCAGGTCGCCGTTCATCACGTCTTCGCCTTCGACGAGCGGCGTCAGCACTTTCGAGCCAGCGGCCGAGCGCAACGGCACGCCGCGCGCGACGAATTCAGCACGCACCACGGAGCCGAGCTGGCCGCCGGCGCCACTCAGGGCAATCTTCTTCATTTGGGGGTTCCTTTAACTGCGCCGCGCGCGAGGTCTACAGAGAACAGACAGAGGGTCGAGCGGCCGGCGGGTCGCGCTGTGCGCGTCGCATAACACACCCACGTTGTACGATAACGTACTATCGACGATGAACCAGCGGATTTCAACTCCGCATTTACCCTTAAACCGCACGGGGCCAGTTTCCTAGTATCTTAAAAAACAAAGACATACGAATATCGCGTTCATGTGACATCGTATAACTCAAGCTGCTTTTTTGTTCGAGAAGTGGATTCGCCTGACGCCCGCGGTCGCCTGGCATCCGGCGCGAGCGGCGGCTGTGCGCCGCCCCGCAATCAACAAATCACTTCATTGCGCGTTTCTGATCGCTCAAGCGCCGATGAATTCGAGCAGGTCGGCATTGACCTTGTCGGCCTCCACGGTGCACATGCCGTGCTGGCCGCCCGCATAGACCTTCAGCGTCGCGTTCTCGACGATCTCCGCGGTGCGTCGGCCGGCTGCGTCGATCGGCACGATCTGGTCGTCGTCGCCGTGCAGCACCAGGGTCGGCACGTCGATCTTCTTCAGATCCTCGGTGTAGTCGACTTCGGAGAACTGCTTGATGCAGTCGTACAGCCCCTTGATCGAGCCGGCCATGCCTTGGCGCCAGAACGAATCGATCACGCCCTGCGACACCTTCGCGCCCTCGCGGTTGTAGCCATAGAACGGCACGGCCAGATCCTTGAAGAACTGCGAGCGATCGTCGAGGACTCCCTTGCGGATGCCGTCGAACACATCGATCGGTAGGCCGAGCGGATTATCGGCGGTCTTCAGCATCAGCGGCGGCACCGCACCGATCAGCACGGCCTTCGCGACACGCCCCGTGCCGTGCCGGCCGATGTAATGCGCGACTTCGCCGCCGCCCGTCGAATGGCCGACCAGCGTCGCGTCCTGCAAATCGAGATGTTCGATCAGTGCGGCGAGGTCATCGGCGTAGGTGTCCATCTCGTTGCCGTCCCACGGCTGCTCCGAGCGGCCGTGGCCGCGCCGGTCATGCGCGATCACGCGAAAGCCCTTGCTGCCGAGAAACAGCATCTGCGCATCCCACGCATCGGCGGTCAGCGGCCAGCCGTGCGAAAACACGACCGGGCGACCCTTGCCCCAGTCCTTGTAGAAAATCGAAGTACCGTCTTTCGTCCTGATCGTGCTCATCTGCTGACTCCTTTTCGATGAAGTCTGCCGTCGCCGGCAGGTGGATGAAGCGGAAGCTGCTCACGAAGCATGCGCGCGACGCATGACAGAACGCCGTGCGAATACGGCAATGGATAACCGAACTACGGAAACGGCCGAATCGTAGAGACAAAAAAATCGCCTGACTAGCGCGCGAGCCGACGAAGTCGGTTTGGATGGATCGATTGTCGGCTGACGACGGGCACCGCTCTCGACCTTGTCGCGCAAGGCCGCGCGAGAAGCATTGCTGCAGCGCGGTCGATTGACGCAGCACCCGCAACGACGCACATGCGGCCATGCATCGGCCGCCAAAGGAAACTCGAGAGTCATCAACGGCTTGCCTCATCGATTAGCGTATTTCGCATAAAACAAGGCGGTTTTTTGACGCACAGCGCATTGCAACACATTTTGTTTCGATCCCCTACTCTTGCGCCATCTGCCCCGCGCAGTGCGCACCGATATCGGTCGATGCGCGTAATTCCGCTCACGCGGCCATCACGCACAACAGGATCATGAACTCGGCACTATCGGCATTCGATCTCGCGCGCATTCAATTCGCGTTCACGGTTTCTTTTCACATCGTTTTCCCCGCGCTCAGCATCGGTCTCGCCAGCTTCATTGCGGTTCTCGAATGGCGTTGGCTGAAAACCGGCAAGGCCTACTACAAAGATCTTTGTCTGTTCTGGTCGAAGATCTTCGCAGTGGCCTTCGGTATGGGCATCGTCTCCGGTGTCGTGATGGCCTATCAGTTCGGCACCAACTGGTCCGGCTTCTCGAGTTTCGCCGGGCCCATCACCGGTCCGCTGCTGATGTACGAGGTGATGACCGCATTCTTTCTCGAAGCGGGCTTCCTCGGCATCATGCTGTTCGGCTGGCAGCGCGTGAGTCCGCGCGCACACTTCGGCGCGACGCTGATGGTCGCGATCGGCACGCTGATCTCGACCTTCTGGATTCTCGCGTCCAATAGCTGGATGCAGACGCCGCAGGGCTTCGAGGTCGTCGACGGCCATGTCGTGCCGCTCGACTGGTTCAAGATCATCTTCAATCCGTCGTTCCCGTACCGGCTCGCGCATATGGCGCTGGCGGCGTTCATCGTCGCGGGGCTGGTGGTCGCGGCGGTCGGCGCGTGGCATCTGCTGCGCGGCCGACGCGATCCCGCCGTCAAGAAGATGTTCTCGATGGCGCTGTGGCTGCTGCTGATTCTGACGCCGATCCAGGCATTCGTCGGGGATCAGCATGGCCTGAACACGCGCGAATATCAGCCGGCGAAGATCGCGGCGATCGAAGGCATCTGGGACACCGAAAAAGGCGGCACCGCGCTGAACCTGTTCGGCATCCCCGACATGAAGGCCGAAACCACGCACTACGCGGTGTCGATCCCGCACCTCGGCAGCCTGATCCTCACGCATAGCTGGGACGACGAAATCCGCGGGCTGAAGGAATTCCCGCCGCAGGACCGGCCGGATTCGGCCGTGGTGTTCTGGAGCTTCCGCATCATGGCCGGCCTCGGCGTGCTGATGATCGCGATGTCGATCGCGGCCTGGGTGCTGCACCGTCGCGGGCGACTATTCGAAGCGAAGTGGTTCCAGCGGCTGTGCGTCGCGATGGGGCCGAGCGGCTTCATCACGCTGCTGGCCGGTTGGGTCACCACCGAAGCGGGCCGTCAGCCGTGGGTCGTCTACGGCGTGATGCGCACGTCGCAGGCGGTGTCGCCGCTGACCACGCAGCAGGTCGGTCTGTCGCTGATGACGTTCGTGGCCGTCTACTTCCTCGTGTTCGGCACCGGCATCTACTACATGCTGAAGCTGATGCGCTCGGGTCCCGCACTGCCTGGCGGCAAGCCGCACGACACGCCGCACGACATGCCGCAGCCGACGCCCGCACAGACCGCGCGCCGCCCGCTGTCCGCCGCCGATCGGATGATCGACGTCGTCTAACCCACGCTACGAGAGAAAGAATATGGACGTAACCGTCGTTTGGGCCGCGATCATCGCGTTGGGCCTTTTCATGTACGTCGTGCTGGACGGCTTCGACCTCGGCATCGGCATCGTCTTTCCGTTCTTCCCGGACGAGAAAGAACGCGACCTGATGATGAACACCGTCGCGCCAGTATGGGATGGCAACGAAACCTGGCTCGTGCTCGGCGGCGCCGCGCTGTTCGCGGTGTTTCCGGTCGTCTACTCGACCGTGCTGTCAGCGCTCTATCTGCCGCTCGTGTTCATGCTCGTGTGCCTGATCTTTCGCGGCGTGTCGTTCGAGATCCGTGCGAAGTCGCGTCGCACCAGGCATCTGTGGGACCTCGCGTTCATCGGCGGCTCGGCGGGCGCGACGTTTTTCCAGGGCATCGTGCTCGGCGCTTTCCTGCAAGGTATTCCGGTCGTCGATGGCGCGTATGCCGGCGACGCGTTCGGCTGGCTCACGCCGTTCAGCCTGCTGACGGGCCTCGGGCTCGTCGCGACTTACGCGCTGCTCGGCTGCTGCTGGCTCGTGGCGAAGACCGAAGGCGACCTGCAGCGCCGACTGCATCGCGTGGTCTGGCCGCTGACGCTGGTGCTGCTCGGCTTCATCGCGCTCGTGAGCCTGTGGACGCCGCTGATGGATGCGGGCATCGCGCAACGCTGGTTCCATGACGGGATCTTTTATCGTCTGCTGCCGGTGCCGTTCCTCGTCGCGATCTGCGCGTTCTTCATGCATCGCGCGGTGCGCGCGCGCCACCACAACACGCCGTTCGTGCTCGCGCTGGCGCTCGTGCTGCTCGGCTATCTCGGGCTGCTGGTGAGCCTGTGGCCGTACGCGATTCCGTCGAGCCTCACGCTATGGGAAGCCGCCGCGCCACGCACGAGCCAGACGTTCACGCTGGCCGGCGCGGCGGTGATCCTGCCGATCATCGTCGCCTATACGACGATGGGTTACTGGGTCTTTCGAGGTAAGGTGCGTCATGGCGACCAACATCACTATCACTGAAAAGCTGAGTGTCCGCGCTTCGGCTCCCACTGCCAATGCGGCAGCGCCCGGCCGCAAGCTGCCGGGCTGGCTCTGTTTCATCGCGCTCTGGTGCTTCGGCGTGGCCGCGGCGATGTCGCTCGGTTTCGCCTTCAAGCTTCTGATGAAAGCGACGCTGTTTGCGGTCAGATAGCGGCGCGCGAACCCGTGTCGATCCGGTGGGCATAATCTCCCGGATCGCGCGCCAGCGCTTCAAAAAAGCTGCGCACGCCTCGTCTACGTAGCAAGCCGGAACCTATGCGCGGGAGACCTGCCTTAACATCACGAAGCGCATCGAACGATGCCGGCAGCCGGCCATGCGCGTCGCAGCCCTGCTAGCGGCGCGCGGCACGGCAAGGGAGCGGGACCCTGGCGAGCTGGAACGATGCCGGATGCGAATCGCAGCACGAGAGAACGGCAATCGGATCGGCCCGTCCGGGGTCCCTGGGATCGACCAAGAAGCGCGGAAGACCGGCCATGATGTGTGTCATGAGTACCGCAGTTATTTACGCTGCAAGTGCGCAGCCCGCAACGGCGGAATGTGCATCGGCGGCAGCCCTCAACGGACTGGCTCGACTCGCGGAGACATCATGAAGTTTCTTGTAGCCGACGACCATGAACTGATCCGGCAAGGCGTCAAAGGCATGCTGCGCGGCTTCGATCCCGACGCCCAGTTCGACGAAGCCGACAGCTGGGAAACCCTTGCGACCGCCGCGCGCCCCGACGCCAATCACGATCTGGCGATCGTCGATCTGCATATGCCGGGGATGAGCGGCGCGACGTCGCTCGAATCGCTGCTGAAGGCGAATCCGGCGCTGCCGGTCGTGGTGCTGTCCGCGGAGGAATCGCCCGACGAGATGCGCGCGGTGCTCGCGGCCGGCGCGCTCGGTTTCGTGCCGAAGCGCCAGCCCGCCAGCGTGATGCTGAAGGCAATCGAACTGGTGCTGTCCGGCGGCGCTTATGTGCCGATGGAAGCGCTGAGTCTGCTCGGCACGCGCGAGACGCAGGCGGCCGGCTGCGCGGGCGCAGAGGCGGATGCATCGGCAGCAGCGCCGCCCCCGAGCGCCGCCGCGCAGACCGAACCGCTCAGGCCGGTGCCGTCGCTGCAGCCGCACCAGCAGCATTTGCTGGAGAATCTGTCACCGCGTCAGCAGGACATCATGCGGCTCGTGCATCGCGGCTGGACCAACAAGATGATCGCGCGCGATCTCGGCGTCGCCGAGGGTACCGTGAAGGTGCATCTGTCGGTGATCTTCCGCGCGCTCGGCGTGCATAACCGCTCGACGGCGATCGCGGTAATCAATGGATGGCTGGAGGCGGGGAAAACGCTTTAGCGCTGCGCCGCAGCGCCAACCGTCGCTGATTCCCGTTGCTAAGGCTGCGTTTCGCTTTGCGCCCCGGAGCCCGCTTCCGTTTGCGGCGAGCCGCCCCCCGCGCGCGACTGCGCTGAACCGACCTGTGCCGCCCCGTCTCCCAACACTACTGGGCCCGCCAGCCGCCCCTTGTCGAGTTCCGTCTGCTGCCACAGCATTTCCAGCGTGCGCCGCAACCGCGCCGGCGTCACCGGCTTGTGCAGCACTGGAATTCCCTGCAACGCGAGCGCCGCCAGCTCCGCCGACGCCATATCGCCGGTGATCAGCAGCGTGACCACATTGCCGTGCCCCTCGCGCGCGAGCGCGCCGCGCATCGCGCTCAGCGCCTGCGCGCCGGTGCGACGATTGGCGAGCTGGTAGTCGCACAGCACCGCGTCGGGCACGAAGCCGTCCGCCAGCGCGGCGAGCGCACCGGCCTCGTCGCGCGCGACGCGCACCTCGCAGCCCCAGCGCTCGAGCAGGCTCACGAGGCCTTCGAGTATCGACGGCTCGTCGTCGATGCACAGCACGCGCCGCCCCAGCGAAGCCGGGCCGCCCGCGACCGAATCGTTCAGACTCGCGACGATGCCGCTCGCGTCGCCTGCCTGCACCGCAAAGCGAAACACCGAGCCGCGCCCCGGCGCCGAGCGCAGCTGCAACTCGCCGCCGAGCAGGCCGACCAGCCGCCTGACGGTCGGCAATCCGAGCCCATGTCCCTGACGCGCGTCGCGCTGCGGATTCTCGACCTGGTAAAACTCCTCGAAAATGCGCTGATGCTCCTCCGGCGCAATGCCGACGCCCGAATCGCGCACCTCGATATAGCCGCCCTTTTGTCGCCCCGCGCGCCGGAAGCCGAGCCAGATCGCGCCTTGCTCGGTATAACGCACCGCGTTCGACAGCAGATTGCTGAGCACGCGCTCGAGCAGCACGGGATCGTCATAGACGACCATCGAAGTCGGCGCGATGCGCAGCGCGAGCCCCTTCGCCGCGGCCTGCGGACGATACTGGCTGCCGACCCGCTCGAACAGCTCGGCGAGCCGGAAGTGCAACCGGATCACCTGGGTCACCCCGCTTTCTAGCCGCGCGAGATCGAGCACCTGGTTGAACAGCTGATTGAGCGCCTCGACGTTATAGACGATGTGCCCGGCCGTCTTCGCGTGCTGCGCGGGCGTCGCCGCCGGGTCGTTCAGCGACGCCGCGAGCAGGCCGATCGCATGCAGCGGCTGGCGCAGATCGTGGCTTGCGGCCGCGAAAAAGCGCGTCTTCGCGAGGCTCGCTTCCTCGGCGACGCGCTTTTGCGCGGCCAGCGATTCCGCGAGGTACTGCTGATCGACACGCGCCTGCACGACCTGGCGAAACAGCTTGCGATAGCTCATCGCGTAGACGTTGATCGCGCAGAAGAAAAACGCGAGCACGATCGCGAGAATCGTGCGATCGAACGTATGCGAGCCGAAATGCAGCACGATCGACGGCAGCAGCAGAAACGGAATCGACGTCGAAAAATTGAGGAGATCGAACCCATTCGACATGAACACGCCGGCCGCGAGCGTCACCAGCAGCACCGTATGCAATAGCGGCAGATCGGTTTGCGGACTCTGGAACGCGAACCACACCGCGAAGCCCGGTCCGCTGTACAGGAGCACGCCGCGCAGCGCGTGCAGATAGATCCAGTCGCGCGGCGACAGCAGCTGCGGATAGCGACGATTGCAGATCCACAGCGTGAGGCCCGCGCAATTGGCGAGCGCATAAAAAACGAAGCACGCGATAAACAACGGCGGCGCCGGCACATGCGGCCAGTAGATCGCCACCAGCACCGCGATCGAAAACCAGTGCGAAAAGAACGCGATCGGGTCCTGCGCGTAGAGCACGCGCACGAGGTCTTCGTCGATGGCACGCTGGATCGGGTCGGCCCGCATCGGGCGGTCTCCTCTGTCGATCGGCGTTAGCGCTATAGCGCCTGCTCCGATCCCACGCAGTTTGATCGCGGGGGCATGGCAACTACGTCGAGACGAAGCACTGACCAGGCGGCGGTGCTCCGGGAAAGCCGCGGTCGAACCGGGCGACCAAACGCGCCGCCCGCGCGCTTCATTCTACGGCGAATGCGCACGCTTCAGACGAATCGTCAGCAATCCGTCAGAAGGTTTACCCGGCAGTTTACCCATCAGCTAACACTTCTTCCATATAGGCGAAGGTCTTGCCGCGAACCATACTGCATTCACGTTTCAGCGCGGCATCACAGGCAACTTCCCCCGCTTCGCGGCCCACGCGCCGCGGCTCACCGCGCTCCCTGCCAACCGTGACGGAGGTTTCCATGGGCGCAGTCCCGAGCTACGAATTCGCCCGCCGACTCGACGACGCGATCCTGCCCGACCTGTGGCGCAGACGCACCCGGCTCTCCGCGGACGAAATGGTGTCGATGGTCGAACTGGTCAAGCGCGCGTTGCGGACCTATCACCCGCTCGAATTGCAGGCCCTCGGCGAGGACAAGGAAGAACTGGTCGCGCAGTTCATCTACGCGAAGGTGTTGCGCCTCGCGCCCGGCCACACCGAAACGAACGCCTGCGCCGACAGCGCGCCGTCCAACAGCTACGCAGTGTGCGCGTATTTCCGCCGCTATCTGATCGACTGCCTGCGCAGCGCGTGCCATCAGCGCAACGTGTCGATGGAAACCGAGGGCGTCGCGCAGGAAATCGATCTGCACGCGCACGCGCTCGAAGACCCGGTGGAAAGCGTGCTGCTGCAATACGGCCTCGACGAACAACAGGTGCGGCGCGCGGCGCGCGAGTTCATCGAAGGGCTCGACGAACCGGAGCGGATCGTGCTGGCCGGCAGCCTCGGCTGGTGCTCGGAAGGCAAAGGCGGGCTTTCGGCGGTGGCGGCGCAGCATCGAGTGCCCTCTTATCACTATCGCGCCGTCAAACTCGGCGTCACGATGAAAAAGACGGCCGGCGCCGCGGAATTTTCCAACACCAAGATCGGCCGCTGGCTCACCGACGCGCTCGGCATCGAGATCGACGTCGACAGTCGCGCGGCGATTCTGGTTGCGCTGAATCTGCTCGCGGCGGAATCGAGCGATAGCGAATTCAATGAAGTGGCCGCGTAATAGTTCGGAGAACCAACAGGCCACATAAGAAGCGGAGTAAGAGCGCATGCCCGTACGGCCGGGTACACCCGGCAATGGCCGGCCGGTCATGCCGCCCTGAACGTCGCACGCTACGACTTCGGCGCGCCCCTTCATGGCGCGCATTTTTTGCATTCGCTTTTTTTGCAGCGATATTCCGCCTACGATAAAAAAGCTGCCGCAGCACGCCGTCTTTGTTCCGAAGCCGCGCTTCCTTTCCCCGCATCCGATTCCAGACGAGGTGGTCCTGATGAACCGCTTATCGAGCGCGCCGACGGCGCTGCAACGGCATTACGAGGTGGTGGTGATTGGCTCGGGCTACGGCGGCGCGATCGCCGCGAGCCGCATGGCGCGCGCGGGCCGTCGCGTATGCGTGCTCGAGCGCGGCCGCGAATTCATGGCCGGCGAGTATCCGCGCACGCCCGTACAGGGCGCCGAGAATATCCAGTACAACACGGCCGAGGCGCAGATCGGTTCGCCGCTCGCGCTGCTCGAAGTGCACGTGAACGAGGACGTCAACGCGGTGGTGGGCTGCGGGCTCGGCGGCACGTCGCTGATCAATGCGAACGTCGCGCTCGAGGCCGATCCGCGCCTGTGGGACGACCCGCGCTGGCCCGCCGCGCTGCGCGCCGACAAAGCCGGACGCGACGACGGCTATGCGCTCGCCCGGACAATGCTGTCGCCCTCGCCGGTCCCCGACGACTTCCCGCCGCTGCCGAAGCTGCAGGCGCTCGAAAAATCGGCGCAGGCGCTCGGCATGGCGGACCGCTTCAGCCGTCCGCCGATCACGGTCACGTTCGAGAACGGCCCGAACGCGGCGGGCGTCGAGCAGCAGCGCTGCGTCGGTTGCGGCGATTGCAACTCGGGTTGCAACTACGACGCGAAGAACTCGACCCACATGAACTATCTGCCCGACGCGGTCGCCCACGGCGCGCAGATTTTCACCGGCACGGCCGTGCATTCGGTGCTGCGCGATCCCGACACCCAGCAATGGAAGGTCAACTTCCAGCTCGTGAAGCTGGGCCGCGAAAGCTACGACGCGCCCGATCTGTTCGTGCTGGCCGATATCGTCATCGTCGCGGCGGGCACGATCGGCTCGACCGCGCTGCTGCTGCGCTCGCGCGCCGCCGGCTTGAGCACGTCGGAGATGCTCGGCCAGCACTTCACCGGCAACGGCGACGTGCTCGCCTTCGCATACAACACGAAGGACCCGATCAACGGCGTCGGCTGGGGCGAGCACAAGCCAGGGCAGATTCCTCCGGTCGGGCCGACCATCACCGGCCTGATCGACAATCGCGCCGCCGAGAAAAACGTCAGGGATGGCTATGTGATCGAGGAAGGCTCGCTGGCCGGGCCGGTCGGCGAAGCGCTCGTCGGCATGCTCGGCGCGGTCGCGCCGCTCGAAGGCGTGGATGCGGCCGGCGCCCCGTCGCTGCTCGAACGCGCGGCCTACGACGCCCGCACGATCGAGAGCCTGATCCGCGGCCCGTACCACGGTGCGCTCAATCACACGCAAAGCTACCTCGTGATGGCGCACGACGACGAAAGTGGCCGCATCAAGATCGGAGATAAAGGCCGTGCGCGCATCGAATGGAAAAACGCCGGACGCCAGCCGATCTTCCAGACCGTCGAGGACGCGCTGATCGAGGCCAGCAAGCCGCTCGGCGGCAAATATCTGCGCAACCCGATTTCGACGAAGATCGCCGGCCGGCGCACCGTGACCGTGCATCCGCTCGGCGGCTGCGGCATGGCGGAGGACGCCGCGCATGGCGTGGTCGATCATCTGGGCCGCGTGTTCAGCGCCACGGACGGCGCCGCGGTGCATGACGGTCTCTACGTGATGGATGGCGCGGTGATGCCGATGTCGCTCGGCGTCAATCCGCTCCTGACCATCTCCGCGCTCGCCGAACGCAACTGCGCGCTGCTGGCCAAAGCGCACGACTGGTCGATCGATTACGCGTCGAAGGGCACCGCCGCCGCGCCGCCCGCGCAGAAGATCGGCCTGCGCTTCACCGAGACGATGGTCGGCACCTACACGCCCGAGGTGGCGGGCGAAGCTGCAAAGAGCCCGATCGAATTCACGCTGACGGTCGAGTCCGACGATCTCGCCGACATGCTGAGCAACCCGGATCACCTCGCGCGCACCGCCGGCACGCTGACCTGCGGCGCCCTCTCCGCACAACCGCTGACGATCAGCGACGGCACGTTCAACCTGTTCGTCGTCGATGAGTCCGACGTCGACGAGCGCAACATGAACTACCGGATGACGCTCGACGCGGCCGAAGGCAACACCTGGTATCTGACCGGCAGGAAGATCATCACGCGCACGTCGCCGATCAACCTGTGGGAGCAGACCAACACGCTGTATGCGGAGATACGCGCGTCGGATAAGGACGATGCGCCCGTCGTGGGCACCGCCACGCTCGTCATTACGCCGGAAAACTTCCTGAAGCAGCAGCGCACCCTCGAAGTCACGCACGCGCCCGACCTGAAGACACGCCTCGAATGGACGCTGAAGTTCGGCAAATTCTTCGCGGGCGTGCTGTTCACCGAATACGGCGGCGTCGCCGCGCCGCTGCAGTTCTACGATCCCTACACGCCGCCGCGCGCCAAGCGCACGCTGCGCGCGCCGGCGCCGCAGATCACCTACTTCGATACACCGGACCGCACGCGGCTCAAGCTCACGCGCTACTTCGATCCAGCCGCGGACAAAGAGTCGAAACCGGTCCTACTGATCCACGGCTCGGGCGTCTCGAGCCGCATCTTCTCGACCGATCTGATCTCGACGAACCTCGTCGAATATCTGGTCGCGTCGGGCTACGACGTATGGCTCGTCGATCTGCGCGTCAGCATCGAACTGCCGAGCGTGCTCGTGCCGGCCAACGTCGACATGGTCGCGCGCGAGGACATTCCCGCCGCGGTCGCGAAGATTCGCGAGGTGACTGGCGCGCCGAACATCCAGGTACTCGGCCACTGCCTGGGCGGCCTCGCACTCAGCATGTCGCTGCTATACGGACTCGAGGGTGTGCGCTCGGCGGTGATTTCGCAGGTGTCCGCACATCCGGTGCCGGGCACGCTGCAACGGATCAAGGCCGGCTTGCATATTCCCGACCTGATGCAGCATCTGCGCATCCGCGACCTCACTGCCTATACGCAGGAAGATTCGTGGCCCGCGAACCTGTTCGACGAAGCGCTGCGTCTCTATCCGGTCGATCACGACGAGGGCTGCGGCAATGCGATCTGTCATCGCGCGACGTTCCTGTATGGCCTGCTCTATGAGCACGACAAGCTGAACGAGACGCTGCATGCGAACCTGCAGGAACTGTTCGGCATTCACGACATGGCCGTGTTCCAGCATCTGGCCACGATGGTCCGCGCAGGCCATGTCGTCGATGCGCGCGGCGACGACGTGTATCTGAGCGGTGCAAACGGCATGAAAGGACTGGAGGGCATGCGTTTGCCGATCGGCTTCATCCACGGCGAGAAGAACGAAACCTATCTGCCGGTCAGCACCGAACGCACTTACGACCTGCTGCGCGAGCGCTTCCCCGAGCAGCCGTACGAGCGGCATCTGGTTCCCGGCTATGGGCATATCGACTGCATCTTCGGCAAGAACGCGGCGGTCGATGTTTATCCGCTGGTCGTCCGCTATCTGAACGCGCATTGACGGCGCGGCATCGCCGATGTGCCACGCGTTGTCCGCGCGTGGCGGGTTCTCGTCGCGCCGCCATTCCGGTATGGTTGCGGTTGCGCATCGATCTCCTTCGCCCTCTGTAACCATACCGATGAAAAGATTCCTTCTGGCCTTGTTCACTGCCGGGCTGCTCGGCAACGGCGTCGCGGCCACGCAAGTACAGGCAGCCGAACTTCACGTGATGACCTCGGGTGGCTTCACCATCAGTATCAAAACAGCTTGCCCGGATTCAGAACGCCGTGCGGATCGAGCGCATGCTTGATCGCGACCATCGCGGCAAGCTCGGCTGGCGAGCGTGAAATCGGCAGGAACTCGCGCTTGAGTGAACCGATGCCATGCTCCGCCGACACCGATCCGCGCAACGGCCCCAGCATCTCGTAGACAAACGCATAGACCGAGTGATGATCGACGCCAGGAATCGAATGGCCATCAACGGTCAGATGCAGATTCGAATCACCGATATGCCCGAAGAAATACGCTTCGTTGCCGGGCCAGCGCTGATCGAGCGCCGCGCGGCAACGGTCGACGAACCTGCCGATCTCGCCGATCGGCAAACTCACGTCGAAGTTGATCGGGTCGAGCTTGAGCGGAAACTCCGCGGTGCACTCGCGGATCGCCCATAGCGCGCGCGCATCGGCGACCGACTGCGCGATCACCGCGTCGCGCAGCGCGCCCGCCTGTAGCGCATCGCTCAGCGCTTGCGCGAAGCGTTCGCCAGCGTCGTCGGCATCGAAGCCCGCGTGCTCGATCAACGCATAGAGCGGATACGCGGCGTCGAACGGCGAGCGCGCGCCGGTCAGCTTCACGCCGAAATCGTAAAAGTCCGGCCACATGAGCTCGAACGCGCCGATGTCGTTGCCGAAGCGCGTCGCGAGACGGCGCAGCAGGCTCACCGCGGCATCGTAATCGTTCAGCGCCACTAGCGCCGTATGACGCGCCGCGCGTCGCGGATGCAGCCGCAACACCGCGCGCGTGATCACGCCGAGCGTGCCCTCCGAACCGATGAACCAGTGCTTCAGGTCATAGCCGGTGTTGTTCTTGACCATCTTGCCGAGCGAACTGAGCACGTCGCCATTCGCGAGCACCACTTCGAGACCGAGCACCTGATCGCGCGCGGTGCCGGACTGGATCACGCGATTGCCGCCCGCGTTGGTCGCCAGATTGCCGCCGATCTGGCATGAGCCGCGGGCGCCGAGATCGAGCGCGAGTTCGAAGCCTGCTTGCTCGGCGGCTTCCTGCGCGGCCTGCAACGTGGTGCCGGCACGCACGGTCAGTGTGGCCGACGCCGCGTCGAGTTCTTCGACACCGCTCAAGCGTTCCAGCGACAACGCGATATCGTTGGCGCGCGCGATCGCGCCGCCCGCGAGTCCGGTCATGCCGCCTTGTGGCACCACTGGCTGATGCGCGGCGTGGCAGATCGCGAGCGCGCGCGATACCTCGTCGGTCGTGCGCGGCAGCAGCAACGCCGCCGGACGTGTCGGCTCGTGGCGCGTCCAGTCGGTCATCGCGTGTTCGCCGATCTGTTCGCCGACGCGCACCGCGTCGGCGCCGAGCGCGGCGCGCAACGCCTCGAGTGTCGTCGCGAGAGGCGCGGTCGCGCTTGCGATCTGGGTCCTCTTGTCTTCAGTGATGCTCTGCTCTGTCATGCAGGAGTTCCTTACCGTGCCGTAGCGGCGAGCTTCTTACGATAACCCATCGAATCGTTGATGCGGCCGAGGATATAGTCACCCGCGGCGACCGGCTGATATTTGCTTTGCGCGTCGCTCGCGCCCAGCTCACGGGGATCGACGAGCGCGCCATAGGTCGGATCGTAGAACGTCGCGATCGAATAGCGCTCGCGCCCCGATGCATTGATCACGCGATGCAGCGTCGAGCGAAAGCGGTCGTTGGTCCAGCGCGCGAGCAGATCGCCGACGTTCACGACGAAGCTGCCTTCGACGGGCGGCGCCTCGACCCAAGTATCGTTGGCGATTTCGCGCACCTGCAGGCCGCCGACCTGATCCTGCCACAGCAAGGTGATGCAGCCGTAGTCGGTATGCGGCGCCACGCCGAACTGATCTTCATCCGATTGCGGCGGCTGCGGCGGGTAGTAGACCATTTGCGTGCGCTGCATGCGCTTCGTGTAGCGCGGCACGAAGAAATTTTCTTCGACGCCGAGGCTCACCGCGACCGCGCGCAGCAGATCGGCGCCGCACGCGCCGACCGCCTCGTAATAGTCATACAGCACCGGCCGCAACCCGGGCATGAAGTCCGGCCAGTTGTTCGGCCCGCGCAGTGCTTGCCCCGCCAGCACGTCGGGATCGTCTTCCGGCAGTTCGAGGCCGATGCTGAAGAACTCCTTGTAGTCGGGACGCTTGGCCTGGTACATCGTCGCGTCGCCCAGCGCATTGAAACCGCGATGCCGATGATTGACGGCCGCGCGTCGTTTGGTGTCGACCGGAAACGCGAAGAAGGTGCGCGCGGCTTGCGCGGCGGCATCGATCGTCGCTTGCGGTACGCCGTGATTGACGATGTAGAAAAAACCGATCGTCGTACACGCTTCATGAATTTCTTTCGCGACGCGTCGGAGCGCCTGCTGATCGCCCGCGCGCACGCCGGCGACATCGATGATCGGAATGCGAGTCGCGGGCATCGCGCTGCTCCTTGGAGGATCGGTATTGCAGTGGTATATACCGCCAAAAGCACTGCTGCAAGTTGCTTCGCGTACCTCCATATAAGGGCTTTTCTCTACTCGCGCGAGCATTTATTTTTCGCCGGAAACGCAGTATATACTGCCCTGCAGGGCCCGCGATCTGCGTCGGCGCGGCGGGTCCACAACCAAGACTTCGACACGCCGGCCACCCAACACCAATTCGCCCCCGGAGAACCCCATGCGTATCCTTGCAGGCTGGAAATGTGGTCTGGTCGTGCTGGCGCTGTGCGCGGCGAGCGTCGCAGCGCACGCCGAAGACCAGCTCGCCAAAGTGAAGAAAGCCGGCGAACTGGTGGTCGGCACCGAAATGCAGTTCGCACCGTTCGACTTCCTCGAGAACGGTCAGCAGGCCGGCTTCAACAAAGACCTGTTCGCGGAGATCGGCAAGGAAATCGGCGTCAAGGTGCGCTTCATCGATCTGCCGTGGCCGAGCGTGCTGCCCGGTCTCGAAGCGGGCAAGTTCGATATGGTCGGCGGCCCGTTGACGGTCACGAAGGCGCGCATGGAACGCTACACGTACACGCTGCCCGTCGCCGATGCGACCGACGCGCTGCTCAAGCGCGCGAACGATGCGTCGATCAAGCAATCGGCGGATAGCGCGGGCAAAACGATCGGCGCGGGCAAGGGCTCCGCGCAGCTCGATCAGCTGAAGAGCTACGCGGCCACGCTGCCGAAGCCGCCAGAAATCCGCGAGTACGTCGACAACAATCAGGCTTACGCGGACCTCGCGGCAGGCCGCATCGCCGCGGTGGCGAACTCGATGACCAACATCGCGTATGTCGCCAAGCAGCGCCCCGAGATGTTCGCGGTCGTGCAGCCGCCGTTCGGCGCGAAGGTCTATTTCGCATATGCATTGCGTAAAGACGCCGACAGCAAGCCGCTCGCCGACGCGTTCAACGCGGCGCTCGTGAAGATGCAAAAGGATGGCCGGCTCGCCGCGTTGCAGAAGAAGTGGTTCGGTGTCGCGATGGAGATGCCTTCCACGATGCCCACGCCGAACTACTGAGCGTCCGTGGGCGGCACGCGTCGTCCTTCCCGTTCCACCGGCCGCGACCCATGTTCAACACGACCGTCTTCGTTCAGGGCCTGCCGCTGCTGCTGCATGCGGCGCTCGCCACCGTCGGCATTTCGCTGACGGGGCTCGTGATCGGCTTCTTCGTCGGCATCGGCGTATGCACCGCGCGGCTGTCGCAGCATCGCGCCGCGCGGCTCGCGGGCGGCGCCTACGTGTTCTTCTTTCGTGGCGTGCCGATGCTCGTGCAATTGCTGCTCGTCTACTACCTGTTGCCGTTCGCCGGTATCAACGTGTCGCCGATCGTCGCCGCGATCAGCGCGGTGTCGTTGTGCTCGGCCTCGTATATAGCCGAGATTCTGCGCGGCGGGTTTCTAAGCATCCCGCCCGGACATCTCGAAGCCGCGCGCATGCTCGGGCTTTCCCCGCTCGATACGCTGCGGCGCATTCTGGTGCCGCAAGCATTCCGTTTGACACTGCCGTCGCTCGTCAACGAAATGGTGCTGCTGATCAAGGCTTCTTCGCTGATCTCGGTGGTCGGCGTCGCCGAGTTGACGCGCACCGCGCAGAACATCGCCGCGAGCACTTACCGGCCCCTCGAAGCGTATGTCGCGGCAGGGCTGATCTACTTCGTGATCTGCGGTTCGCTCGCGCTCGTCGCGCATGCGGCCGAGCACCGTTTGCAGCACGCCTGAATCGACTCACGTTTAAGCCAACCTCGCCATGCAAACGTTCGATCCGACCGTCATCACGCACAACCTGCAGCCTATCGCCGCCGGTCTCGCGACGACGCTCGCCAGCTGGGCCGCGGGCGTCGCGATCGGTCTCGTGATCGGCTTCCTGATCGCGGTGCTGCAACTGTTCTGCGGACGCTGGCTGCGCGCCGCGCTGCGCGTCTATATCGAACTGTTGCGCGGCACGCCGTTTCTCGTGCAGCTGTTTCTGCTGTACTACGGCGGCCCGTCGATCGGGCTCACGCTCGAACCGATGACGGCCGGCATCGTCGGCCTGGGTCTCTACGGCAGCGCGTATTTCGCCGAGGCGTTCCGCTCCGGCTTCCAGTCGGTGCCCAAAGGCCATCTCGAAGCGGCGTCGTGTCTCGGGCTCACGCGCTGGCAGGCGATCGCACGCATCCAGGCGCCGCAGATGCTGGTGCTGATCGTGCCCGCGCTGACCAATCTGATCATCGTGCTGAGCAAGGAAACGGCCGTGCTGTCGATCGTCACGGTGCCCGAACTGACCTTCGTGCTGACCGGTATCGGCTCGGCCACCTTCGCTTTCGTCGAAACGCTGCTGGTGCTGTGCGTGTGCTATCTCGCGCTGGTCGAGCTGACCTCGCGCGCGGGCATGTGGGCCGAAGCCCGTCTCGCACGCTTCATGGCATGATTCCGGGACCCCTATGAACGCCATCGCCGACATGCACTCCCCCGCGCAATCATCCGCGCCGTCCGCCAGCGCAACGGCGAACGCATCGAATGCCGCGCCGCTGATCGAAGTGCGCGATCTGCGCAAACGCTTCGGCGACGTCGAGGTGCTGCGCGGCATCGATCTCGAGATCGCGCGCTCGGAAGTGGTCTGCATCATCGGGCCGTCGGGCTCGGGCAAGAGCACGCTGCTGCGCTGCCTCGCCGCGCTCGAAACCTACGATCACGGCGACGTGCGCATCGAAGGCGCACTGCTCGGCTATACCGAGCGCAACGGCAAACGCGTGCGCGCGTCGCATGGCGAGATCAACCGCGTGCGCCGCAACGTCGGCATGGTGTTCCAGCAGTTCAACCTGTGGCCGCACATGACCGCGCTCGGCAACGTGATGGAAGCGCTGCTGCGCGTGCGGCGCCTGTCGAACGACGAAGCGCGCCGCCGCGCGAACGCGATGCTGGAGACGGTCGGCCTCGCACACAAGGGCGATGCGTATCCGGCGAAGCTGTCGGGCGGTCAGCAGCAGCGCGTCGCGATTGCACGCGCGCTCGCGATGGAGCCGCACATCATGCTGTTCGATGAACCGACTTCGGCGCTCGATCCAGAGCTCGTCGGCGAAGTGCTGCTGGTGATGAAGCAGCTCGCGCGCGACGGCATGACGATGGCCGTGGTCACGCACGAAATGGGCTTCGCCGCGCAGGTCGCCGACAAGGTCATGTTCATCGACCAAGGCCGCATTGCCGTGCAGGGCAAGCCGCGCGACGTGTTTCACGATGCCGCGCAGCCGCGTCTGCGGCAGTTTCTGCAAAACTATTTCGACCGTAATGCGTTCTGGACGCGCGGCCCAGACGACACCCAGCCCCTATGAGCACCACCGCTCGCAGCAAGCCTCACGGCAAATTCTCCGCCAGCGCGGCCCGCGCCGCGGCCAGAACCGCGCGCGGCAGTGATGAGGCGCCCGCCGCGCGCTATGAGCAGGTCAAGCAGCACATCCGCCAGATCATCGACTCGGGCGAACGCCAGGCGGGCGATCGTCTGCCCTCCGAACTCGATCTCGTCGGGACGCTCGGCGTATCGCGGATGACGGTCAACCGCGCGCTGCGCGAGCTCGCAGACGCGGGGCTCGTCACCCGCGTATCGGGCGTCGGCACTTTCGTCGCACCGAACAAGCCGCAATCCACGCTATTGATGATCGCCCATATCGGCGACGAGATCCGCTCGCGCGGCCACGCATATCGTTGCGACATGGTGCTATTGCAGCGCGAGACCGCATCGGTCACGGTGTCGAACGCATTGGGGCTGGCGCCGGGCGCTTCGGTGTTTCACGTGGTCTGCGTGCATCGCGAGAACGGCCTGCCGGTGCAGCTCGAAGATCGCTATGTGAATCCGGCCGTCGCGCCGGATTTTCTGCAGCACGATTTTTCGGCGCTGAAGCCGTCCGAGTATCTGCTGACGGCCGTGCCGATGCACGATCTCGAACACGTCGTGGACGCGGCGCTGCCGACGCCCGCCGAAGCCGAGCTGCTCGAGATTCACGCGGAGGAACCGTGCCTGACGCTGACACGCCGCACGTGGACGAGCGGCGTTGCGGTGACGTTCGCGCGTTTCGTGCATCCGGGTTCGCGCTACCGGCTTGGTTGCCGCTTTTCGCCGAATACGTCGCAGCGGCAGGGATAAAGCGTGCTTCAGCAACCGGGCTACACGGTCCCCGCCAGATGAAACCGCGACGCCGGATGCCATAGCCGCACCGACGTCGCGACGTTCTCGCCGACCCACGTGCGCCGCCACAGCAGCAGACACGGCTCGCCGATATCCATCATCAGATGACGCCGCACATAGGCGTCGGGCTTCTGCGCATAGATGCGAAACTCGGCACGCTGCACGGGCGCGAGCCGCACCATGTAGTGATTCGGTGTTTCGACCGAGAAGTCCTGTTGCAGATATTCGGGGAACACTTTCGGATTGACGAAACGGTCCTCGTATTGAATCGGCTCGCCCTCCTCGCTGTGCACGATGCACGAATGAAACGCGGGACCGCTCGCGAGACCGAGCGCTTCGAGCGCCTCGGCGTCGTGGCTCGGTTCGAGCGTCAGCACGCGCGCCGAATGACGATGACCGCGCGCGGCGATTTCATCGGCGATATTGCGGATCTCCAGCACCGTCGATTCATATCGCTGCGGCGCGACGAAGGTGCCCGAGCCTTGCACGCGCGTGAGCACGCGCTCGGCGGTCAGCTCGCGCAGCGCGCGCGACACCGTCATGCGCGCGACGCCGAACTCCTTGACCAGCTCCGTTTCGGAAGGAATCAGTCCGCCCGGCTTCCATGCGCCTTCGCTGATGCGCTTGAGCACGTAGCGTTTGATCTGCTCGTAGGCGGGCATCGCCTTGACCGGCGTGTCGCGGTTGCGATCGGCGGCGTCCTGGTTCTGCTCGGCCTGTGCGGCGGGCGCGATGCGCGCCTGTGTAGTTGTTTTCACTCCAAACCTCATCGGTGATTCGCCGGTGTTACATCAGGTACACCGTGGCCGGTTCTCCGGCGGCCGGGAGCCATCTTACCCGCTTCGACGGCGGCGAGACCACCTGGACGCGCTACCAGATAAACGGCACGAAACGATAACGCACACGTTCCATGTACGCCGTGTAGCCGTCGAGTTGCTCGGCCAGCAGCCGCTCCTCGCGCACCGCGCGCCAGCCCATGCCGTACGCCATCACGGGCAGCGCCACAAGCCCCCACCACGAGCCGAGCATCAAGGGCGTGCCGACGAAGAACACCAGCGCGGCCGCGTACATCGGATGACGGACGTACGCGTAAGGCCCGGTGTCGGCGACCTTGTGCCCGCGGCTCGCCTGAACCTTGACCACCGGCGCGGCGTAGCTGTTCGCGCGAAACACGAAGCGGCACATGAAGATGCACAGGAACACGCATAGCGCGCCGAAGCCCATCAGCCACAACGGCAGCGGCCCGGACCAGCGAAACCGCATCGCGTCGAAGCCCATCAGGACCAGCCAGCCGCACCACGCGGCTCCGATCGCGACCATGAACACACGATCCCAGCGGCTCTGCTGCGCCTGCACGAACGGCGCGAGCCGCTCCGCGAGCAGCGCGGGATCATGACGCGCGAGCCACAAGCCGACCCACAGGCTCAACACCACCAGCTCCAGCAGATACCACCACGCGGCCGGCCACGCGAGCGTGCCGGCCGCGCCGAACAGCAGCACGCCCATGAACGCCAGCCAGGCCAGCGATTGCAGGATCAGACGTGCGACCATCGCGGCTCCCTCATGGGCTGGTGTTATGCGGACGCATCACGCGTGCGCACGCGCTCGAACACGTCGGCGATATCGATGTCCTCCAGGTTCAAGCCGAAGCGCTCGCGCAGGCAGTCGGCGAGTTCGGCGGCACTCGCGAGGCGCCGTTCGCTGACGATCTGCCCTTGCGCGTCGCGCTCGTTCAACTGATCGTTGAATAGCGCGAGGCGCAGTTCGGGTAGCACGCGGCACGCCAGCAGGTTATTCACGAACTTCGAATCGGGCGACGTCGACGTGTACCAGTTCGAGATTTCATAGTCGACCCACTCGACTGCGCGCAGATCGACGTGATAGACGCGCGACCAGCTCTCGTCCGGCGCCAGCACCTCGAGATAGACGGTGTCGTGCCCCGCGTTGGCGAGACGGAACGTGCCGAGCGGAATCGGTTGTGCAAGGCCGGCGGTCAGGCGCAGCGGCGCGGTCAGCGTGACGCCGCCGAAGCCGACGTCGGCGATCCATTCGTCGCCGTCGATATCGACACGCAGCACCATGTGCGTACGCGGCGAGATCGTGCCGGGCTCGCGGCCCCATATGACGCGCGCAAGCATCGGCGTGATCTTGAAGCCGAGTTGCATCAGCACGTTCGCGAACAGAATATTCTGCTCGAAGCAGTAGCCACCGCGCTTTTGGGTCACGAGCTTGCGTTCGATCGCTGCGAGCTCGAGCCTGACCGGCTGGCGAGTCAGCGGGTTCAGGTTCTCGAACGGGATCGCGGCGGGATGGAGCAGGTGAATCGCCCGCAGCACTTCGAGCGTGGCGGCGCGCGGGCCCTGATAGCCGATGCGGGCGAAGTAGTTTTCCAGATTGACGGAGTGGGACATCGGCGGAATTCCAGTTGAGGAGCGGGTTCGACGCGATCATAGCGCTTTCGCGCTGAATCGATCGCGCGAGGCGAAGCGAAACGCGCCTACATGCCCTTCAACGCCGACGTCGCGATCGACGGCACCGTAATACCGTGGCTCGACGCGAACTGCACGGCCGAGCTCAGCGTCGACATCAGCGACTGCAACTGCCCCGGCGCCGACTGCGCGATATACGAAGCGCTTTGCGCGGTCTGCGGATTGAGGCCCGATTGCAGCAGCGACGACGGACTCATCTGACCAAGGCTGCCAAGCCCCGACTGCAAGCTCGAATACTGGCTCACTCCCTTGCCGAGCGACGACAGCCCCTGGGTGAACGCTTCCTTGTTGACCGGCGTCGCCGACGCGCCGCCACTTGCATGATTTGCGAACGCATCGGTGAGCTTCTGCGACAGCGACTCCTGTGTGCTGCCGACCTGCGTCAACTGACTGACCGACGGCGTGCCACCGCTGAGCAGCCCCGCCGCCTGCTGCGCCTGGCCGGCCGCACTCGTCATGCCCATCGCCGACGCGAGGCTCGACTGCCCGCTCAGCACCTGCTGGTTCGCGCCAACATAGCTCTGCAGCAGCTGCGACACGCCGCCCGACGACGCCCCGGCACCGGCCGAGCTGTCACCGCCCCCGCCGATACCGAACTGCTTCAGATTCAACTGCGCGTGCGCGGCGCCGCCCAACAACAGACCGCCACTCGCCAGCAACGAAACCAGAAGAATGCGCTTGCTCATTTCGACCTCCTCACTTTGACTTTCGGGGTTACTCGTGCACTTCGACACCTCACCCTTTCGCGCGTTCGGTCTGACCACATCAATACTATTTCATTACGTTGCTGTTACGACATCATTACATCTTCATGCGCTTTACGAGCGGTCCGTAAATCCCGGGTTTACATGCCAGTAATCTTGATGCGAATCGTTCTCATTTGTGTTGACTCTCGCAAATGGCCTGCGTACGATCTCGCCATCAGCTGCTTCGGCATCGGACGAAACAACACTAATAAGGATTTCGATGAAGTTCGCCCAACTCAATGGACTGCGCGCCAACGCGCCTCCCTTTTGCGACGCTTCGGCACGTACCGGCGCAATTCATCGTACGCGTTTGCCTTCGATGCGGCGCGTCGCACTGTGCACGGCCGTCGCGTGGGCCTCGTTGACCGGCCACGCGGCGCTGGCCGAAGCCAATCCCGATGCGAACCCGGAAGCGCCCGAAGCCGACCTGAACATTCAGGCGACGCAGACCAACCAGTGGACCGGTTTCTGGAATCGTCAGCAGATGCTCGGCGACATGGGCGGCCTGCGTCCGTGGCTCGGCAAGTACGGCATGACCTTCACGCTGACCGAAACCAGCGAAGTGCTGGCCAATCTGCGCGGCGGTCTCGCGCGCGGCGCCGACTACGACGGCCTGACCACCGCCACCTTGCAGATGGATACGCAAAAGGCGTTCGGCCTGCCGGGCGGCCTCTTCAACGTCAGCGCGCTGCAGATTCACGGCTCGAACCTGAGCGCGAACAAGCTCGGCACGTTGAACACGGCGAGCGGCATCGAGGCCGACAACGCGACGCGTCTGTGGGAGCTCTGGTATCAGCAGTCGTTCCTCAACAAACGCGTCGACGTGAAGATCGGTCAGCAGAGTCTCGACCAGGAATTCATCACGAGCACGTATGCGGCGCTGTTCCTCAACACCATGTTCGGCTGGCCCGCGCTGCCCTCATACGACCTGCCGTCGGGCGGTCCCGCCTATCCGCTCGCGGGTCTGGGCGTGCGCGTGCGCGGCCAGATCACCCCTGCGTTGACCGCGCTGGCCGGCGTGTATTCGGGCGATCCGCTCGGCAACAACCCGAACAACATGAGCGGCACGAACTTCAACCTGCATAACGGCGCGTTGTGGATCGGCGAGCTGCAGTACGCGATCAACCAGCCGTCCGACGGCGAAATGGTCGGCACGGGCGGCGGTGGTCTGCCGGGCACCTACAAGCTCGGCGTCTGGTACAACACCAACGAATTCGCCGATCGGCGTTTCGACAACATGGGACTGTCGCTCGCGAATCCTGCGTCGACCGGCATCGCCGCGAATCACAGCGGCAACTACAGCTTCTATGCGGTCGCCGACCAGATGGTGTGGCGCCCCGACCCCGACGAACCACGCAGCCTCGGCGTGTTCGCGCGCGTGATGGGCGCGCCGGGTGATCGCAATCTCGTGCAAGTCGCGGCCAACCTCGGCGTGGTGCTGAAGGCGCCGTTCAAGGGCCGCGACAACGACAGCGCCGGCCTCGCGCTGACCTACATCAAGGTCGGCAGCCACGTGAACGGACTCGACAAGGACTTCCTGGCATTCAACGGCAGCCCGTACGGCGTGCGCACCAGCGAAACCACGCTCGAGGCGACCTACCAGTACCAGATCAATCCGTGGTGGCAAGTGCAGGCCGACGCGCAATACACGTTCAACGCCGGTGCGGGCCAGAACCCGAACGACCCGACGCAGCCGCTGCGCAATACGTTCGTCGTCGGCGTGCGGACCAATATCAACTTCTGATGCCGCCCGCCGCGCGCTTTCATCCACGCAAGCACATGCCACCCCACGCAACCGGACCAGCACTTCCCATGCTTTCGACCGTCACCGCCACTCCCGCTTTGTGCGCCCGCACGGAGGCCCAATCGTGAACCCAGTCACGCGCAAGTTTGCGCCGCGCGCCGCGCGCTCCCTGCTCGCCGCGATGGCCGGCGCTGCCGCCCTCACGATGGCTGCGCCCGCGCAGGCCGAGCCGCAAGGCTTCCTTGAAACGATCAGGCATCACACGACGCTGATCAACACCGTCCCCGACAACGGCGACCAGAACCCGTACGCGATCGTGGTCGCGCCCGTCAGCGCGGGCACCGTGAAGCAAGGCGACGTGCTGGTCGGCAACTTCAACAACTCGACGAACCTGCAGGGCACTGGCAGCACGATCATCGACTATCACCCGGACACCAGACAGATGACGGTGTTCGCGACCGTGCCGCGCGATCTGAAGGAATGTCCGGGCGGCATCGGCCTGTCGACCGCGATGACGATGCTGAAGTCGGGCTGGGTGATCGTCGGCAGCACGCCGAGCAACGACGGCACGACTGGCACCAAAGGCGCCGGCTGCCTGATCGTGATCGACCCTCAAGGCAAGATCGCCTCGACGATCTCGACGCCGAACATCAACGACCCGTGGGGCAACATGGCGGTCGTCGACAACGGCGCGAGCGCGACGCTGTTCGTCAGCAACGCGGGCTTCGGCGTCGGCGGCGCGGAGGGCAATCCGCCCGTATTCAAGCAGGCCACCGTGCTGCGCATCGACCTCGACGTACCGCAAGGCAAGCCGCCCGTCGTGAAGAAGGAAACCGTGATCGGCAGCGGCTTCGGCGCGCAGGCCGACAAGGGCGTGTTCCTCGTCGGGCCGACCGGGCTCGCACTGTCGGCCGATCAGAAACTGCTGTACGTGTCCGACGCAATCGGCAACCGCATCACCGAGATCGACGATCCGCTCACGCGCGACACCAGCGCGGGCGTCGGCCGCCAGCTGAGCGCCGACGGCCTGCTGCATCGTCCGCTCGCGATGGCCACCGCCCCCAACGGCCACCTGCTCGTGACCAACGCGTTGAACGGCCAGGTCGTCGAAATCGACCCGGCGAGCGGCAAGCAGCTATACGCACGCTGGATCGATACCGACAAGGCGCAATCGCCCCCCGGCAACGGCGACCTGTTCGGTATCGCGATGACGCCAGAAGGCGACGGCTTCTACTACGTCGAAGACGACGTGAACACGCTGGTGCTCGCGAAGTAAGCGGCACCCACGCAGGCTGCAGGAAGGTGAAGTGACCATGACAAACGATCAACCCCCACGGCCGTCACGACGCGGCTTTCTCAAAGCGGGTGGCGCGGCGGTCGCCGCCGGTGCATCGCTGGGCGCCGGCCTCGCGAGCTCGCCGGACGCGCTCGCGACGGCGCCCGCGCATAGCGCGCAGAACGCCGATCCGCAGCTCGCGGTCGAGCCGTTCTACGGTCCGCATCAAGGCGGCATCGTCACGCCGCAGCAGAGCCACACCTACGTCGCCGCGCTCGATCTGACCACCGACAAGCGCGACGACGTGATCGCACTGCTACGCACATGGACCGAAGCAGCCGCGCGCCTGACGCAAGGCGGCACGGCCTTCGCGATGCCCGCCGGCGACGACCAGCCCGCCCCCGATTCCGGCGACGCGCTCGGCCTCGGCCCGAACGGTCTGACCATCACGTTCGGCTTCGGCCGAGGCCTCTTCACGAAGGACGGCAAGGACCGCTATGGGCTCGCGTCGCGCCGCCCCGCCGCGCTCGTCGATCTGCCGCGCTTCAACGGCGATCAGTTGATCAAGGAGAAGACCGGCGGCGACCTGTTCATCCAGGCATGCGCGAACGACGCGCAGGTCGCGTTTCACGCGGTGCGCCAACTGTCGCGCCGGGCCTACGGCGTCGCAGCGATGCGCTGGGGCCAGGCCGGTTTTCTGTCCGGTCCGCGCGGCCAGACGCCGCGCAATCTGATGGGCTTCAAGGACGGCACCAACAATCCGTCGACCGCGAAACCCGAACTGATGAACCAGTTCGTGTGGGCCCGCGCCACCAACGACGCGCCGTGGATGGAAGGCGGCACCTACACGGTCGTGCGCCGCATCCGCATCACGCTCGAACACTGGGACAACACCGAGCTCGGCTTCCAGGAACAGGTGTTCGGCCGCCACAAATACAGCGGCGCGCCGCTCGGCAGCAAGAACGAGTTCGACGCGGTGGACCTGAAAGCCGAGGA
Organism: Paraburkholderia sp. BR10923; assembly: GCF_040948765.1. Lineage (NCBI taxonomy): Bacteria > Pseudomonadati > Pseudomonadota > Betaproteobacteria > Burkholderiales > Burkholderiaceae > Paraburkholderia > Paraburkholderia sp. BR10923. The sequence continues at coordinate 135,422 of NZ_JBFPKO010000019.1, forward strand.
CAAGGACGGCGATCCGGTGATCCCGGAGAACTCGCACGTGCGTCTGTCGAATCAGGCGAGCAACAACGGCGCGCAGATTCTGCGGCGCTCGTATTCGTACAACGAAGGCACGAACTTCTATATCGAGCGCTGGCCGCCGTGGCGTCAGGAAACCGAGTACGACGCGGGGCTGATTTTCATTGCGCATCAGAGCGACCCGCGCACCGGCTTCATCCCGATCAACGACCGCCTCGCGAAGTTCGACATGATGAACCAGTTCACGACCCACGTGGGCAGCGCGATCTTCGTCGTGCCGCCCGGGGCGAAGCCGGGTTCGTATGTCGGCGCGGGGCTGTTCGAAGCGTGATGAAGCACATGAAGCACGCCGGGCGCGCAGCGCCTCGCTCACTAAACACAATCTAAACGGACTTCTGCAACATGGCCCATTCCTGGTTTGCCTCCCGCCTGCGCGCACTCGGTAGCGTGGCCGCGCTGTCGCTCACCGCACTCGCGACGATGCCGTCGGCGGCCCATGCGGCATCGATCACGCTGTACAACGCGCAGCACGAGCAGGTCGTCAATCTGCTCGCGAAGGACTTCGAAAAGCAGTCGGGCATCCCGGTGAAAATCCGCAACGGCGAAGGCCCGGCACTCGCCGCGCAGATCGTCGCGGAAGGCGCGGCCTCGCCCGCCGACGTGTACTTCACCGAGAATTCGCCGGAGCTGATGCTGCTGGAAGAAAAGGGTCTGCTCGCCAAGGTCGACGCAGCGACGCTCGGCGCGGTGCCGGCGCGCTTCAATTCGCCGAGCGGCGTATGGGTCGCCGTAACCGCGCGCGAGGGCGTGCTCGCATACAACACGGCGAAGCTGCAGCCGTCGCAACTGCCGCAATCGGTGTTCGACCTCGCGAAGCCTGAATGGAAAGGCAAGGTCGGCATCGCGCCGAGCGACGCCGACTTCCTGCCGCTCGTCAGCGCGGTGCTGGCACTGAAGGGCGACGAGCAGACGCTCGCGTGGCTGAAGGGCCTGAAAGCCAACTCGCAGATCTTCGACGACGACGAAGGCCTGGTCGCCGCGGTCAATCGCGGCGCGGTCGCCACTGGTCTGATCAACAACTACTACTGGTCGCGTCTGCATGCGGAAATCGGCGATGCGAAAACCCGCAGCGCGATCTACCACTTCAGCCACGGCGACGCCGGCGCGCTCGTCAACGTCTCGGGCGCGGGCGTGCTGAAGTCCGCGCACAACCCGGACGGCGCACAGAAGTTTCTCGCGTACCTGGTCAGCGAACGCGCGCAGCAGTTGATGGCCAATAGCCACGTGATGTTCGAGTACCCGCTGCATGCGGGTGTCGCGCCTGACCCGGTCCTCAAACCGTTTGCCGAACTGACTCCGCCCACGCTGACGATCCAGCAGCTCGGCGACGATAGCCAGGCGGGCAAACTGCTGCGTCGGGCAGGCCTGCTGTAAATGAGCGAAGCCCTGTCAGCCGGTCCGCCGGCTGTCCCCCCTGCCCCGGCGCGTGCACGCACGCGCGCGCCGCGCGGCCTGCTTGCGGCGGCGGCACTCAGCGCTTTGCTGGTGCTGCTGCCGATTGCGTTTACGTTCTGGCGCGCGGCGAGCTTCGGCATCGGCGACGCGCTCGATCTGATCTGGCGGCCGCTCGTCGGCGAGCTGCTCGTCAATACGGTGTTGATCGCCGTCACCACGACTCTCGTTTGCGCGGTGATCGGCACGGCCGCCGCGTGGTTCGTCGAACGCACGCATCTGCCGGGGCGGCGCGCGTGGGCCGTGCTGTGCGCCGCGCCGCTCGCGATGCCGGCTTTCATTTCGAGCTACGCGTGGGTGTCGTTGAGCGAGGACTTGCAGGATTTCAACGGCGCGCTGCTCGTCTTGACCTGCGCGTATTTTCCGCTCGTCTATCTGCCGGTCGCCGCCGCGCTGCGCGGCATGGACCCGGCACTCGAAGAAAGCGCCCGCGCGCTCGGCTGCAACCGCTGGACCAGCTTCGTGCGCGTCGTGCTGCCGCAACTGCGTCCGGCGCTGCTCGGCGGCATGCTGCTGGTCGCGCTCGGCGTGCTGTCGGAGTTCGGCGCGTTCACGCTGCTGCGCTTTCATACCTTCACCACGCAGATCTACGCGGAATTCCGCACCAGCTTCGACGCCGGCGGCGCATCGCTGCTCGCGTGTCTGCTGATCGTGATCTGCCTCGTCGTGCTTGCATTCGAGTTTCGCGTGCGCGGCGCGGCGCGCTACGAGCGCGTCGATCGCGGCACGCGCCGCGCGGTGTTGCGCTACGAGCTCGGTGCGTGGCGCTGGCTCGTCGTCGCGGGCTTTGCGCTGCTGACACTCGCGACGCTCGGCGTGCCGCTCGGCATGATCGGCTTCTGGCTCACGCAGCCGGGCGCGGCCGCGGTGACGCCCGCCGATGTCTCGCCCGACTTGCTGTGGAACGCGACGATGTCTTCGCTCGGTTTCGGCCTCGCCGCCGCCGTGCTGACCACGTTGCTCGTGGTGCCGCTCGCATTTCTGCTGGTGCGTTACCCGACCCGTTTCGCGACGCTGTTCGAGCGCACCGTGTTTCTCGCGCAAGGCGTGCCGGGGCTCGTGATTGCGCTCGCGATCGTGTCGCTCGCGGTGCATGCGCTGCAGCCGCTTTATCAAAGCGCTACGCTGCTGATTGTCGCCTACGCGATTCTGTTCATGCCGGTCGCGCTGGTCAGCGTGCGCGCGGCGTTCATGCAGGCGCAGCCGCGCCTCGAGGAAACCGCGCGCGCGCTCGGCCTGAACTGGACGCAGACGCTCGTGCGCGTCGTGCTGCCGCTCGCGAGCCCCGGGCTCGGCGCGGCCGCCGCGATGGTGTTCATCTCGGTCGTCACCGAGCTGAACGCGACGCTGCTGCTGTCGCCGCTCGACACGCAAACGCTCGCGACCCAGGTGTGGGCCGATACGTCGACGATGGCGTTCGCCGCCGCCGCGCCGTATGCGGCGCTGCTGACCGGCATCTCGCTGTGCGCGTCGGGGCTGCTGTTCGCGCTGCTCGGCCGCTCGGCGCTGCTCGGCGAGCGCGGCTGACCCGGCACGCGTCGGCTTTTTCATCGCTGCTTTTGGTTCGACTTTCTTCGGGATTTCATGAGCGAACTTCGTATCCGCGGACTGCAGAAATCGTTCGACGGTCATCCCGTGCTGCACGGCATCGATCTTTCGGTCGAGCGCGGCACGCTGCTCGCGTTGCTGGGGCCCTCGGGCAGCGGCAAGACCACGCTGCTGCGGCTCTTGTGCGGCTTCGAGCGCGCCGACGGCGGCAGTGTCGAGATCGACGGCCGACGTGTCGTCGGCGACAACCTGCACGTGCCGTCGGAGCAACGCCGCATCGGCTATGTGCCGCAGGAAGGCGCGCTGTTTCCGCATCTGTCGGTTGCGGACAACATCGTGTTCGGCCTGCCGCGCACGCAGCGTCGCGCGCGCCACCGGGTGGCCGAGCTGCTGGAGCTGGTGGGTCTGCCCGCGCATTTCGGGGAGCGCGCGCCGCAGCAGTTGTCGGGCGGTCAGCAGCAGCGTGTTGCGCTCGCCCGCGCACTCGCACCGGCGCCGACGCTGGTCATGCTCGACGAGCCGTTCTCGTCGCTCGACGCCGCGTTGCGCGTCGAGACGCGTCAGGCGGTCGCGAATGCGCTGGCCGCGGCTGGCGCGACTGCCGTGCTGGTCACGCACGATCAGTCCGAGGCGTTGTCGCTCGGGCATGAGGTCGCGGTGCTGTGGAACGGAAGGCTGATCCAGACCGCGACGCCCGAAGCGCTGTACCGCCGTCCGGTGACGCGCGAGCTTGCGTCGTTCATCGGCGAGGCGGTGTTGTTGCCGGGCGTCGCGCAACAGGATCGCGCGAGCTGCGAGCTCGGCGAACTAGCACTGGCCGCGCCCGTCGGCAACGGCGCGGTCGACGTGATGCTGCGTCCCGAGCAGATCCGTCTGCTGCGCGCCGACGAAACCGCGCGCACGGGTGCCGCGCACGATGCGCTCGTCACCGATGTGATCTTCCAGGGGCAGGACGCGAGCGTCGCGCTGCAATTGCAGTCCGCCACGCGGACGATGGTGCGCGCACGCGTGCCCGGTCATCTGTGCCCGCGTCCGGGCGAGCGCGTGCGGCTAGCGGTCGAGGGTGAAGTGACCGCCTATACGCGGGCTTGAAGGGCGACCAGGGCTGGCACGCTCGGCTACCGCAACGACAGATCCTGCACCATCTGCTGCGCCAGATAATCGCAGGTCGGCCGATCCGATTTCGCGCTGCGCGCGACGACAATTTCGAGCGGTGCGATTTTCGGCAGGCCTTGCGCGTCGCCGAGAATCGCGAGCCGCGGCGGCACGCTGCAACGCGTCAGCGCGATCACCGACAAACCGGCATCCACGGTCGCGACGAGTCCCATCAGGCTCGCGCTGCTGAACGCCGCGCGATAGCGGATGCGCGCGCCATCCAGCGCGGCGAGCGTATGCTGGCGCGCGACGCAGCCGGGCTCGTACAACCCCACCGGCAACGGCGACGCCTTCAACACCGGCGTATCGACCGACGCCCCAACCCACACCATCGGCTCGCTGCGCACGAATTCGCCGCGCAGCTTGCGGTCGCGCGTGACGAATGCGAGGTCGATCTTGTTGTCGGCGAGCATCGGCGCAAGCGCCGTGCTCTGCGCGCAGACGATCTCGATCTCGACGCGCGGGTACAGCGTCGCGAAACGCCGCAACACCGGCGACAGCAGCGACGACACATAGTCGTCCGGCGCGCCGAGCACCACGCGCCCGGTCACCTCGGGCCGCACGATCGCCGACCACGCCTCCTCCTGCAACGCGAGCGCGCGCCGCGCGTATTCGAGCAGCGTGTTGCCGGGCCGTGTCAGCGACAGGTTGCGCGTGTTGCGGGCGAACAGCGTCGTGCCGAGCATCGTTTCGAGCCGCTTGATCTGCATGCTGACCGCCGCCTGCGAGCGATGCACGCTCGCCGCCGCCTTCGTGAAGCTGCCCGCCTCCACGACCGCGACGAAGCTGCGCAGCAGATCGACGTCGAATTCAGGGTTCACGATTTATCAACCGGACTTATGGAATTGCTCAATTTAATTCGTTTGTGATAAGCCCGCAAGCGGCGCAATACTCGCAGGCATCATCTCAAGGAGTCGTTGCGCATGTCCCTCACCTCACGTCAACAAGGCGCGATCACGCTGGCGGGCGGCGGGCTGCTGATGGGCACGATCGGCGTTTTCGTCGAGGAGGCGCGGCTCGATGCGCTGACGCTCGTGTTCTTCCGCTGCCTGTTCGGCTTTCTGTCGCTCGCCGCCTATTGCGCGTGGAAGGGCTTCTTCACGCGCGCGCAGTTCACGCGCCGCACGGTCGCGCTCGCGCTGATTTCCGGCGTGCTGATGGTTACGCAATGGGTCGGCTTTTTCGACGCGATTCATCGCACCAGCATCGCGGTCGCGACCGTCGTGTTTCATGTGCAGCCGTTCTGGGTCGTGCTGATCGGCGCGGCGCTCTTTAACGAACGGCTCGGCGCGGACCGGCTCGGCTGGATCGCGACGGCGTTCGTCGGGCTCGTGCTCGCGTCGGGCGTCATCGCGGCCGGCAATCTGCAGGGCCACACCAGCTACCTGATCGGCTTGAGCGAAGCGCTGCTCGGCTCGCTGCTGTACGCGAGCGTCACGCTGATCGCGAAAAGCCTCGGCGACATGCGCCCGCATCTGCTGACGCTCATGCAATGCGCGGTCGGCGTGATCTGCCTGCCGCTGATCGCGCCGTTCATCGCGCCTTTGACGCTCACGCATATCGGGCCGATGCAGTGGTTCTGGCTGATCGGCATGGGCGTGCTGCACACGGGATTGTCGTACGTGCTGATTTACGGCGCGCTGCCGAAGCTCAGCACGCCGGTGATCGCGGTGCTGCTGTTCGTTTATCCGCTGACCGCGATCGTCGTGGATGCGCTCGTGTATGGCCGGGCGCTGTCGCTGGCGCAACTGGCCGGCATGGCGCTGATCGTCGCCGCGAGTCTCGGCGTCAATCTCGGCTGGCCGTTGCTGACGCTGCTGCATCCGGCCGGGCGGGCGCGCAGTCACGCGAAGTAACGCGAAGTAAGGCGCGCCGCCCGCCTGGTGCTCACTGCGGCAGCGTCTCGCCCTTCGTCTCCGGCGCGAACGGAATCACGAACAGGCCGAGCACGAAGGCCAGCGCGGTCAACGCGACCGGCACACCGAGCGTCTGCATATGCAGCACCGCCGCGCCGAGCAGAAAGTTGACGCCCGCGCCGACGAAGCGTCCAAACGACGTGCAGAACGCAAACGCGGTCGCGCGTACGCGGGTTTCGAACTGCTCGGGCAGCCACAGGCTGAACAACGCGAAGTTGCCGCCGAAAAAGCCCAGCACGAACAGCCACGCGATGAACGGCGCGAGCCCGTTCGGCAGATAGAACGCCCAGCCGAAGCTCGCCGCGATCGACACCGCCATCCCCGCGAAGTACACCGCCAACGTCATCTTGCGGCCGATGCGCTCGGCCATCGGCGGCAGCGCGAGACAGCCGAGGATCGTGCCGATCGACAGCAGGCCGGTAGCCAGCGACGCCGTGCGCATCGAATCGCCCTTCGACATGCCGGCGCGCGTCGCGAGCTGGATCACCGCGGACGGCTCGTACACGGCGCCTGCCCACAATCCAATGATGGCGATCGTCAGCAGAATGCACGCGACCCATGTGCGACGCCGGTAAGCCGGCCCCATGATCTCGCGCAGCGGCTTCACGCGCACCGTCTTTGCCTCGGCCTTCTGCCACTTCTCCGGCTCCTTCACGCGCAGCAGGATCAGAATCGCGACGACGACCGGCACCGCGCCGGTCAGGAACATCGCGCGCCAGCCGAAATGCACGCCGATCGTGTAATTGAGCGCGGCCGCGAGAAAGAAGCCCGCGTAGTAGCCGGTCTGCAGATAACCGGCGCCCATCTTGCGGCGATCCTCGGGCCACGCCTCGGCCACGTAGGTGCCCGCAAGCGCCCATTCTCCACCGATGCCGACGCCCGCGATGAAGCGATAAATACCGAGCTGCCACACATTGGTCGAGGTCGCGGCAAGCCCGGTGAAAATCGCGAACGTGAAGATCGTCGCGGCGAGCACCTTGGTGCGGCCGAAGCGATCGGCGAGCGGTCCCCAGATGAACGACAGCCCCCAACCGACCAGGAACAGCGCAAACAGGATCGATCCCGCAAGGCCGACATTCGACGGCGTGGCCGCGAAGCCCGAACGCGGCAGCAACTCCGTCAGCGCTGGCGTGAGCACCAGCGCGTAAATGAACGAGTCCATGCCGTCGAGCGTCCAGCCGGCCCACGCGCCCCAAAACCCTGCGATCTGCGAACGATTGAGCGGTGTGCGCTGACGCGCGAGCGCTCGTCGGTCGGTCACTGTATTCATCTTGCTCCTCCAGCCTACGATGGTTGAACGTAACGAAAAACGACGGGCGCGCTTGGGGTTGGATCGACGACGTTGATTGATCGGCGATGTCCTCGTACAACTGATTCAGAGGACGGCGCGGGGAAATTGCCGGGATTGTGGGTGAAGACCCGTCCGGGTTTGCCCGCGCTGAAATACGCGTCTTTTTATATATAATATTTGATACTATGACCGACGCAACTGAAGGTTTTCCCCTGGACGCGCCCGTGCCCGGCTCGTTTCTTCCGGCCGCGGCACCCCGCGAAAGCACCTCGCACATGATTGCGGAGGCGCTGCGCGCGGCGATCGTCGACGGCACGCTCGCGCCCGGCGCACCATTGCGCCAGGACGCGATCGCCCGGCATTTCTCCGTCAGCGCGATTCCCGTGCGCGAGGCGCTGCGCCAGCTGGAAAGCGAGGGCTGGGCGCGCGCAGCCGTCCACAAAGGCGCGACCGTCGCGCCTTTGTCCGCCAGCGAGGCGCGCGAGATCTACGAGATCCGCTCGGCGCTCGAAAGTCTCGCGCTCGGCCTCGCGATTCCGAATCACACCGCGGCGACGCTGCGCGAAGCCGCGCAGTTGTGCAGCGCCGCCGAGCGCGAAGAGGACCCGTCGCTATACGTGACGCGCAATGCCGCGTTCCATATGTGTCTGTACGCGCCCGCCGGCCGGCCGCAGTTGGAGGACATGATCGGCTTGCTGCACCGGCGCGGCGAACGCTATCTGCGGTTGAAGTTCGGCTTGCCGTCGTACAAGGGCGAGTCCGACAGTGAGCACGCCGCGTTGCTCGAAGCCGTCGAGCGCCGCGATATCGCGACCGCGCAGTCGCTGGTGGTCGCGCATCTGCTCGGCACCGGCGAGCTTCTGCATCGTTTCCTGACCGAGCGCGCGCGCGAAGAAGCGCTGGCGCATCAACCGAAGCCGCGCGGCCGACGCCCGCGCGTCCACACCGGGAGCTGACTGAACCGATGAATGAGCCGATGAATGAGCCGATGACCGAGCCGATGAACCACCCCGCCGAAGCCGCCGCATCGCGGTCCACTGCCCGCTCATGGACGATCCGGCGCGACGAGAAGAACCGCCGCCTCGCGGCCATCGCGCCGTGGCTCGAAGACGGCGTGCTGCCCACGCACCGCATAATCGATGCGCTCGAAACGCTGATCCAGCCCGGCGAGCGCGTCGCGCTCGAAGGCGACAACCAGAAACAGGCCGATTTCCTGTCGCGCTCGCTCGCGAAGGTCGATCCGCAAAAGCTGCACGACGTGCATCTGCTGATTTCGAGCATCAGTCGTCCTGAACACTTGACGCTGTTCGAGCGCGGCATCGCGCACAAGGTCGATTTCTCGTTCGCGGGGCCGCAGAGTCTGCGCGTCGCGCAACTGCTCGAAGACGGCCAGCTGGAAATCGGCGCGATTTATACCTATGTCGAGCTGTACGCGCGCATGTTCGTCGACCTGACGCCGCACGTCGCGCTGCTGTGCGCGGACAAGGCCGACCGTCACGGCAATCTGTACACCGGCCCGAACACCGAGGACACGCCGACCATCGCCGAAGCCGCCGCGTTCCGTCACGGCATCGTGATCGTGCAGGTCAACGAGATCGTCGATGAGTTGCCGCGCGTCGACATTCCGGGTTCGTGGGTCGACGTGGTCGTGCAGGCGGACCGGCCGTTCGCGGTCGAGCCGCTGTTCACGCGCGATCCCCGTCATATCGGCGACTTGCAGGTGCTGACCGCGATGATGGTGATACGCGGCATCTACGAGCCGTATGGCGTCACGTCGCTCAATCACGGCATCGGCTTCGATACCGCGGCGATCGAACTGTTGCTGCCCACCTACGGCGAAGCGCTCGGCCTCAAAGGCAAGATCTGCCGCAACTGGACACTCAACCCGCACCCTACGATGATCCCCGCGATCGAATCGGGCTGGGTCGACAGCATCCATTGCTTCGGCAGCGAGGTCGGTATGGAGGCGTATATCGAGGTGCGCCCCGATGTGTTCTTCACGGGCAACGACGGCAGCCTGCGCTCGAACCGCGTGCTGTGTCAGTTGGCCGGCCAATACGGCGTCGATCTGTTCATCGGCTCGACGCTGCAGATCGACGCGGACGCGAATTCGTCGACGGTCACGCGCGGACGGCTCGCCGGTTTCGGCGGAGCGCCGAACATGGGCCACGATCCGCGCGGCCGGCGTCATGCGAGCGAGGCGTGGCTGAAGCTGTTGAAGGGCGACGGCGCGGTGTCGCGCGGCCAGAAGCTCGTCGTGCAGCTCGCGGAAACGTACAAGAAAGGCGGCGAGCCGACCTTCGTCGATGAACTCGACGCGATCGCCGTCGGCGCGAAAAACGGCATGCCGATCGCGCCGGTGATGATCTACGGCGACGACGTGAGCCATGTGGTCACCGAGGAAGGCATCGCGCATCTGCACAAGGCCGAAGGCATCGACGAGCGACGCGCGGCGATCGCGGCGGTGGCCGGTGTCACGCCGATCGGCCTGCGCGCAAAACCCGAGAAAACCGCCGAGTTGCGCCGGCGCGGCATCGTCGCGTATCCGGAAGATCTCGGCATCCGGCGCGGCGAAGCGAAGCGTTCGCTGCTCGCGGCGCGCAGCATCGACGATCTGGTCACGTGGTCGGGCGGACTGTACGCGCCGCCCGCGCGCTTCCGGAGTTGGTGACGATGGCGTCCGCTGCTGCTGTTGTCGAACGGTTGGACGCGCCGGCTGCTTCTGTCCTGCGCGATGCGTGCGGCACATCGCCCAAGGGGGCGCCGTTTTCCGACGCGCAACTCGCGCGCGACGCGATCACCGCGCTGATCGACGAGGCCGAGCTCACGCCGAAGCCCGCGCTCGTCGACCGGCGTGGCAGCGGCGCGCATCGCGACCTCGATCTCGCGATCATGCGGCGCTCCGCGCACGCGCTCCAACCGACGTTCGCGGCGCTCGCGCGCACCGCGCGCCGTCGCGGCGAACCGTCGGCGCTGCTGCGCGCCGAACTCGCGCAGATCGGCCGCGCGGGCGAACTGGATATGATGCAGGCGACCGGGGGTTGCAACGCGCATCGCGGCGCGATCTGGATCATCGGCTTGCTCGTTGCGGGCGTCGCGCTCGAAACGTCTTCGAGTGCCTCGATGCGTACGCACGGACCTGGCGCGCCGAACCCTCTGGATACCTCGCGCGTCTGCACTTTGGCCGCGCAGATCGCCTGCTTCCCGGACCGCTTCGCCGGTTCGTCCGATAGCCACGGCGAACGCGCGCGTCGGCGCTATCAGGTCGGCGGCGCGCGGCGCGAAGCGCAGGACGGCTTCCCGCACGCGCTCGACGTCGGCCTGCCCGCATTACGCGCGGCGCGCGCGCGCGGCATCGACGAGAACACCGCGCGCATCGACGCCTTGCTCGCGATCATGAGCACGCTCGACGACACCTGCCTGCTGCATCGCGCGGGCCTCGCCGGCTTGCATGCGGGGCAGCGCGGCGCACGACGCGTGCTCGACGCGGGCGGCAGTTCGACAGCCGCGGGCCGCGTCGCGCTCGACGCGCTCGAACGCGAACTGCTGGCGCTGAACGCATCGCCTGGCGGCGCGGCCGATCTGCTCGCCGCCACCCTCTTTCTCGACATGCTGGCGCATCGCGACGCCAGCCGGAGCTGAGCCTCATGGAACATCTGACCTTCGACTATCCGGCGCAACGCGCCGTCACGACCCGCGCGCACGTCGGCGTAGTCGGCTCGGGCGATCTGGAAGTGCTGCTGTCGCCCGCCGCCGATGCAGGCGGCTCGGCGCTTGCTGCGCACGTGGTCGTGCGCACCAGCGTCGACGGCTACAGCCACATCTGGAAGAGCGTGCTCGACCGCTTCTTCACGCGCTACGACGGCGCCGCGAACATCGAGATCAACGACTTCGGCGCGACGCCGGGCGTAGTCGCGCTGCGGCTCGCGGAGGCGGTCGAAGCGGCCGAGGAAGGAGACAGCATATGAGCACGAGCGTCAGCATTCACCGCGCACCGCTGCTGCACGAGAGCTTCATCGAACTGCCCGCGCGCGAGCGCGCCCGTTCGCTGCTCGACGCGGGCAGCTTCCGCGAACTGCTTGGACCGTTCGACCGCATCGCGTCGCCGTGGCTGCCCATGCAGGGCATCGTCTGCCAGGCCGACGACGGCTGCGTGATCGCGCGCGGCACGATCGACGGCGAACCGGCCGTGGTCGCGGCGATCGAAGCGGCGTTCCAGGGCGGCAGCATCGGCGAAGTGTCGGGCAGCAAGATCGCCGCGGCGCTCGAGATGGCGCGGCGCGACTGCGAGCGCGGCAAGCTCGTGCGCCCGGTCGTGCTGTTCGAGACCGGCGGCGTGCGGTTGCAGGAAGCGAACCTCGGGCTCGCGGTGATCGCCGAGATTCAGGCGGCGATCGTCGCGCTGCGCCGGCACGTGCCGGTGGTGGGCGTGATCGCGGGGATGGTCGGCTGTTTTGGTGGCATGTCGCTCGCGGCCGCGCTGTGCTCGTATCTGATCGTGACCAGGCAGGGACGGCTCGGCATGAACGGACCCGAAGTGATCGAGCAGGAAGCCGGGATCGAAGAACTCGATGCGAGCGATCGCCGCCGCGTGTGGCAACTGATCGGCGGCGAGCAGCGCGTCGCGAGCGCGCTCGCCGATACCCTGGTTGATGACGATGCCGACGCGGTGCGCGCCGCCGTGCTCGCCGCGTTCGCGCAGGGCGTGCCGGCCGCGCATCGCAGCGAGCAGGTCGACACGTTCCTGCGGCGGCTCGCGCGGATCGATCCGGCGAGCGTCACGCCCGAGACAATGCGTGATGTGTACAACCCGCAAGCGGGCGATGCATCGAACAAGGAGCAGGTATGAGCGACACGACACTCACGCGCGGCGCGCGCTGGTTCAACGCACTGGCCGGCGAATCTTCGAGCGCCGCGCCCGTCTGGAGCAGCGATGCGCCGCTCGGCGGCGACACCGCGCGCTTTATCGCGGTCGTGCCCGATGCCGCGAACCGCTTTCCACGCGCGACCAGCAACGTGGTCGGACTCGAACAGGGCTGGCAACTCGCGCGCGCGGTGCGCGAAGTCATGGAGGCGGATCGAGGCGCCGGCACACGCCGCCCGATCGTCGCGATCGTCGATGTGAAGAGCCAGGCGTATGGCTATCGCGAGGAAATGCTCGGCATCCACCTCGCCTGCGCGGCCGCGGTCGACGCCTACGCGAGTGCACGCGACGCCGGCCATCCGGTGATCGCGCTGATCGTCGGTCCGGCGATGTCCGGCGCGTTCCTCGCGCATGGCTATCAGGCGAACCGCATCGTCGCGCTCGACGTGCCCGGCACGATGGTCCACGCGATGGGCAAGGAAGCAGCCGCGCGCGTCACGCGCCGCACGGTCGAAGAACTTGACGAACTCGGCGAGACGATCGTGCCGATGTCGTATTCGATGGCCTCGTTCGCGAAGCTGGGGCTGCTCGATCGGCTGATCGACGGCGTCGATGCGGATGCGCCCGACGCGGCGCAGATCGAGCGCGTGCGCACCGTGCTGGTCGAACAGATTCGCAGCGCGCGCGACGGGGATCGGACGCTCGCGCGTCGGCTGGAATCGGTTGCGGCGCGGCAGACTCGCGCCGCGTCGATCGAGGTGCGGCGGCGTCTTGCCGAACAGTGGGACGCCGTGTGATGCGCGTGTGTGCGGCTGCGCCCTTTCCGACCGCTGGCGCCACGTCGTGCGACGCGCGCTGGCGGCCGCATGATCTGCTGCGCTTGCGACGACTCGATGCGCTCGATGACGAACCCGCGTGGGTCCGCGCTGCGTTCGAACGTGCACCGTATGCGGTCGTGCGACGCGCGCTCGCCGTTGAAGGTTTCGTCGCGATCGGCGTGCGCGGCGCAGAGCGAGCGCAGCGTTACGGCACGTGGGCGCATGCGGACGATATCGTCGGCGTCGTAGCGCCGGAGTCCCTGGCGCAGGCGCGACCCGGTCCCGAACGTGATGCATTGCCTTCCTTCGTTGCGCTGAATTCGTTGCAACGTGACCGGAGCGGTCCGCTTTCTGGATTCGCATGGGGTCCTTCTGGTAGCACGGGATTCGAACTGGCGACGCATGCTCCCACCGTGAACGAAGCCAGCGATCTCGATCTGTTGATCCGCGTGCCCGAACCGCTGGCGTTGAAGGTCGCGAGTGCCTTGCTGGAGCAACTTCAAACGCTCTCGGCTCGTATCGGTGTGCGCATCGATGCACAACTCGAAACGCCCGCGGGCGGCGTCACGCTCGCGGAGTGGGCTGCGGGAAAGGCGCGCGTGTTGGCCCGCCACGCGAGCGGTCCCCGCTTGATCGCCAATCCGTGGGCCGAGGTCGCTCAGGATGGCGCTACCTGATGTTGGCGCTTATCTTCCCCGGTCAGGGTGCGCAAAGCGAAGGCTTTCTGAATCGACTGCCGCCGCATCGCGCGGTACAGGACACGTTCGCCGAAGCATCGGACACGCTCGGCGTCGACGTGCTGACGCTCGACTCGCCCGACGCTCTGGACTCGACCGTCGCCGTGCAACTGGGCCTGACGATCGCGGGCGTCGCGATCACGCGCGCGCTCGCCGATGAAGGTTTGGTGGCGGAAATCAGCGCGGGGCTGTCGGTCGGCGCATATCCAGCAGCGGTCAGTAGCGGCGCGGTGCCGTTTCGCGATGCCTTGCTGATGGTGCAGCGGCGCGCCGAATTGATGGAAACCGCTTACCCGTCGGGCTACGGTCTGGCGGCCGTATCCGGCTTGAACGAGCTGCAGGTGGAAACGCTCGTCGCGCAGCAGGCGCAAGAGCAGCGGCAACCCGTATATATCGGCAACGTCAATGCGCCGCGCCAGATCGTGATGGCCGGCGCGAACGATGCGCTCGACCTGTTCATCGAACGCGCACTGGCGGCCGGCGCGCGCAAGGCCACCCGGCTCGCGGTCAGCGTGCCCTCACATTGCGAGTTGCTCGCGCACGCGAGCGACGAACTGCTGGCGTACTCGCGCGAGTTGCGTTTCGAAACGCCGCGCGGCATCTATATCGGCAATCGCGGTGGACGGCCGTTGTATACGGCCGACGCGATCCGCGAAGATCTTGCGACGAACATGCGCTACACCGTGCGCTGGTTCGATGCGCTCACCGTGATGCAGGAAATGGGCGCGCATGTGCTGGTCGAGGCGCCGCCGGGGCAGGTGTTGACGGATATCGTGAGGGAGTATTTTTCGGAGACTAGCGCGCTGGCTGCCAGTGCATGGCCGTTCGACAGACTGGTCGGGACGGTGCGCAGGCGCCTCGAGCGCGGAGCATAAGCGTTTCATATAAATCTTCCGGTTGACCCTGAATGTGTCGGCCGCTGAACAACGCGAGATTCGCCCAGGTGTCTGCCCTAACGCAACGCTGCCACGCCCGAATCAATTTCTCCGCCCGGATATTTCATTTGCATACCTTGCAGAGCCCACTTCGACCCGGCGGACCGGTCTCGACCGCATCACCGGGAGCCGAGGGCGCAAAACCATCACAATAAGGCGCGAAACGTGGAGATTCCTGGCCAAATGCGCAGGGACCAACTGCTATCCTTGAAAGAAGTCGACCCGTTCTCGAGCGCACTCCCATGCGCGCGCACTCGGAAAGAGGGATCCATGAGTTGTCCCGCACTATCGCGACATTTTTTTCCCCGTCGTTCCATTGCCGGGTTGCCTGCGACACATGTCGCGTGCACCGCCCTCGAGCGATAGTCTGGCTGCACCGAGCCTTACACAAAACCTGAACCGCAACGCAGTTGAAGCAGCAGGTTCAAATTCAGACTGATCAACTTCCCGCGAATTTATCGATCTGATGTCACACGTGTAGCAACAGCCGGCATTCTGGAAACGAGTTGCGCAGAACTCCGCCTTCGCACCGATATGAGGGAGATATGCATAGACCCATCGACACTGAAACGATTCCGAGCAATGAATTGCAGCAGGTCAGGACGACTTATGCCAAGCTTTGCAAGGACTACCTTGCACATCGCGCCGATGGTGAATACCGGGACTATGTGCAATCGGTCATTGCCAACGACGCCAGTCTCGATCGCCATGTGCGCGCGTTCGAAATTTATGCACCGTATATCAAGCGTGGAATGAAAGTGCTCGACTGGGGATGCCGTCACGCCCCAGATTCGTGCATGCTTCGTACGCTCTACCGGGACATCGAGATATATGGGTGCGACCTATGCAACGATGGGCAATTCGCGGAATTCCATCAGTACGCCGGATTATCTTTCGCAGCGCTCGATCATGAATTTCTGCTGCCGTACGAAGACAATCAATTCGATGTGGTGATTGGAAGCGGTGTACTCGAGCACGTGGCTCGCGAACAAAAGAGCATCGATGAGCTATGGCGCGTGCTGAAAGACAACGGTTTGCTGATAATCACATTTTTACCCAACCGCTTATCGGCAACAGAAAACGCCTGCAGAGTGATGAAGAAGTACACGGGCCATAATCGACTGTACAGCCTCAGCGACGCGAAGCGCCTGTTTCTCAGTTCGGGATTCGTGCTAGAAGAATGCGGCTATCATCAGGTCTTTCCGACGTTCGCAAAAGGCATCAAGGGCGGCGGAGCGCTCAATGCACTGGCCAATATCGGCATGAAGCTGAACCGGCCTTTCGAACGGATACCGATCGTCAATGCGGTCTCGGCAAATCTGTATTTCATCCTCCGCCGCGTTCATGAGATGTAGCGGTAGGCCGCCGAGGCGGCCTACCCCGTCGGATCATTGCGCAACGCCGCGCCGCCCTCCTGTTGCGAAGTCACGAATCCTCTCAATGCGGGGGTGAGTCGGAAGACGAGCTTCTCCAGTTCCACCACGAGGAAGAACAGGACGCCACCCGCAAAGAGCCACCCCCACGCCGACAACGGCAAAGCCTCGGTGTGGAAAACGGCCTGGAACGGGAACGTATAGGTGAATAGAAGCTGCAACACCACGACCCCGGCTATCCCGTACCACAGATGACGATTGCCCATATGGGCGCGCACGGTCAGTGACGAATCGAGCAGATACCGGATGTTGAGCAGATAGAACACCTGGCCCAGCGTAATCGCGTTGACCGCGGCCGTGCGCGCCAAATCATCCGACGCCCCGTGCGACTTCATCCAGAAGAAGGTCGATAGCGTATAGAGCACGAGCGCCGCGCCGACGAACAGGATGCGCCAGATGCCGAAACGCGTGACGATCGGCCGGTCAATTGCGCGCGGCGAGCGGCGCATCACGTCGGCCTCGTGCGGCTCGAAAGAAATGGTCAGGCCGAGCGCGACCGAAGTCACCATGTTGACCCACAGGATCTGCGGCGCCGTGATCGGCAGCGTGAAGGCGAACAGGATCGCCACCGCGATCACCGCGCCTTGCGCGATATTGGTCGGCAGCATGAACAGCATCGCCTTCTCGATGTTGTTGTAGACCGTGCGCCCCTCCTTCACAGCCGCGGAAATCGACGCGAAATTGTCGTCGGCGAGGATCATCCCCGCCGCCTCTTTCGTCACCTCGGTGCCCTTGATCCCCATCGCGACGCCGATGTCGGCCTTCTTCAGCGCGGGCGCATCGTTGACGCCGTCGCCCGTCATCGCGACGATCTGCCGATTCGCCTGGATCGCCTTGACGAGCCGCAGCTTGTGCTCGGGACTCGCGCGCGCGAACACGTCGACGCTGCGCACGCATTCCTGCAGCGCCGCGTCGTTCATCGCTTCGATCTCGGCGCCGGACACGGCCGTTTTGCCGTCGCCGATGCCCAGCATTCTTGCGATTGCCGCCGCCGTGATCTTGTGGTCGCCCGTGATCATCGTCACGCGGATGCCCCCGCCGTGGCATTCGCGCACGGCCTCGATCGCCTCTTTGCGCGGCGGGTCCATCAGACCCACGAGGCCGAGCAATACGAGGGTGCGCGGCAGGTCCTGCGGCCCGAGAGTCCCCGTACGCAGGCCCGGGTCCGGCAGCCACGCCAGCCCGAGCACGCGCTCGCCTTGCGCGGCGAGCCGGTCGCCCTCTCTTGCGAAATGCTCGCGATCGAGCGGCACCGGGCCTTGCGCCGTTTGCTGGCGGTCGCAATGATCGATGATCACCTCAGGCGCGCCCTTGACCAGCAGCATCTCGCCGTCGGCCGAGCGGTTCAGCGTCGCCATGAACTTGTGCTCGGACTCGAACGGAATCACGTTGATCCTCGGCGCGGCCGCGGTCTCGGCGGGACGGTCCATGCCCAGCTTGGAAGCGAACGGATAGAGCGCGCCCTCGGTCGGGTCACCCTCCACTTTCCATTTCCCTTCTTCCTCGAAGAGCTCGGCGTCGTTGCACAACAGCGACACACGGCCCATCAGCTTCAGCACGTCCGGCGCGGCGCCGAGCGGCTTGCCATCGGCGCTGACCTGTCCTTCGCTGGCGTAGCCGTCGCCGGTAACGGAATAGCCCGCTTCCGCCGTCACGGCGGAGGTCACCATCATCTCCATCAGGGTCAGCGTGCCCGTCTTGTCCGAGCAGATGCGCGAGACGGCGCCCAGCGTTTCGACCGCTGGCAGGCGGCGAATGATGGCGTTGCGCTGCGCCATCCGCTGCACGCCGATGGCGAGCGTGATGGTGATCAGCGCCGGCAGGCCTTCCGGGATCACCGACACCGCAATCCCGACGATGGCCTGGAACAGCTCGACGAACGTCATGTGTCCGAGCCAATGCCCATAGGAGAACAGCAGCACGCTGACAACGGCGATAACCGCCGTGATGACGTAGCCGAATTTCTTGATCTGGCGCAGCAGCGGCGTCTCGAGCGCGCTGACTTCGGCGAGCATCTGGTTGATCCGGCCAAGCTCCGTATGGCTGCCGGTCGTCACCACGACGCCGGTTGCCCGGCCCGACAGGACCATCGTGCCGCAGAAAGCCATGTTCTCGCGGTCGCCGACCGTCGCTTTGGCGGGCACCGGCGCGGTGCTCTTTTCGGCCGGGAGGGATTCGCCCGTGAGAGCCGCTTCTTCCGTGTGCAGATTCCTCGCGTCGACGAGACGCATGTCCGCCGGGATCTTGTCGCCCGATTCCAGTAGCACGATGTCGCCAGGAACGAGTTCATCGGCGGGGATCAAGCGAACCGCTCCACCACGCATCACGCGCGCCTCGGCGGACAGCATGTTGCGAATCGAATCGAGCGCCTTCTCGGCGCGTCCTTCCTGAATGAAGCCGAGCAGCGAGTTGAGAATCACGACGGCAAGAATGACCGTGCCATCGAGCCACAGGCCCATCATGAACTTGATGAAACCGGCCACGAGCAGCACGTAGATCAGAATGTTGTGGAACTGCATCAGGAAGCGTGCGACCGGCCCTCTCTTCTTGCCCTGCGGCAGGCGGTTCGGCCCATAGGTGGCCAGCCGCCCGGCCGCTTCCGCGGCATCGAGGCCCTGCGCGGGATCGACGTTGAACTGCCGTTCGATGTCACCGGCCGGCATCGCATGCCACGGCGTCGCACTCTCAACTGAGCTCATCCTCGTGTCTCCCGGTTCCAGTGATTTCGGGTCAGGGGGCCGCTCTCAATGATCCGGATCGTCCCCGGGTTGATCGGGTCACGTCTCGTCCACCGCTTCAGCGTCGAGCTCCTCCCTCGCGGCGGCGAGATCCTTCATCTGCTCTGGCGTCGCTTTCGGATATGCGAGGTCGAGCTTCTCGACGGCCTCGACGATCGCCGCCGCGACGATGAGGCGCGTGAAAGGCTTGTTGTCGGCGGGCACGACGTACCACGGAGCCGCTTCGGAGGCCGTCGCGCGGATCGCCTCTTCATAGGCCTGCATATAGTCGTTCCAGTAGCGACGCTCGCGAACGTCGGATGCGGAAAACTTCCAGTTCTTGTCGGGATTGTCGAGGCGTTCCATGAACCGCTTCTTCTGCTCCCCATACGACAGGTTCAGATAGAACTTGACTATGACCACGCCCTGGCGCGTCAGATAGTCTTCGAAGCGCGCGATGTCGGCGAGCCGTTCGTCCCATATGTTGTTGCCGACCCGTACCGGCGGAATCTTCTGCGCACGGAGCAGATGCTGATGCACGCGCACCACCAGCGCCTCTTCATAGTACGAGCGGTTGAAAATACCGATGTGCCCGCGCTCAGGCACTTTCCTCGAATAACGCCAAAGGAAGTCGTGCGAGAGTTCCTCATCCGACGGCTGCTTGAACGAGATGACATCGCACCCTTGCGGATTGACGCGCGACATCACGTGCTTGATCGTCCCATCCTTTCCCGCGGCGTCCATGGCCTGGAATACCAGCAGCACGGCCCAGGAATCCTGCGCGTAGAGGACCTCCTGCTCCATCGCGAGCCATTTCGATCCGCGCTGGAGCAGTTGCTGCGCCTCTCCCTTATGCATTTTGAGTCCCAGCGTCTCGCCGGGATCGAAATTCTTCAGGAAGAAATCTTTGCCGCTCGTGACGCGGAACGGATCGGTGTATGCCCGCAGCGCGTTGAGTATTTCCGTGCGAACCATCGCTTGTTTCCCCACGACATCTGCAATCAGTTGCCTCGCAACCGCGGTCGTACTGGTCACAACTCTTTCTGATAATAGGTCACACAAACGGAAACGTGCTCATCGGCAACGTCGCTGCGCAGTGGGGTAGCGACGAAAACGGCGAGCTGGCGACGACACCAGCGCCGTCGGCGGCTGTCTCGAGCGCGGTCATCGCGGGTGAGAAATGGTGGACGGGCGATTCGTCGGGGACCGGCATCCTCGCGAATTCGGCACACTTGCGCCAATACGACAGACTGGCATGGACGATGCCGCGATCGCCGTGCACCGAAGGCAGCGACGCGAGCGAATCGAGTCGTTAGCGACTGATGGAAAAGCGGCGCCCCGAAGAACGGGGCGCCGCCGTATGACGCGCTGGAAGACCGCGCCCTAGCCGGGCGCGCGCCCCAACACCTGCGAATCCGACGACGCCGCCGTCGTCGACGGCTCGTCATGGCCGTGCCCATGCCCCGTGGTCGTGACCGCATTGGTGCCGCCGGGCCGACGCACGGACTTCGCATGCCGCTCGATCAAGCGTTGCAGCAAACAGAACGCGCACAGCAGCGCGCCGATCACGATCCGCGTCCACCACGAACTGAGCGTGCCGTCGAATGTAATCAGCGTCTGGATCGTGCCGAGAATGCCGACGCCAAACAGCGAGCCGACCACATAACCGACGCCACCGGTCAGCAGCGTGCCGCCGATCACCGTCGCTGCAATCGCATCCAGCTCCATACCCTGCCCTTGCAGCCCATAACCCGACAGCACATAGAACGTGAACACTGCGCCGCCGAGCGCCGAACAGAAGCCGCTCAGCGCATACACGCCGACCCGCGTGCGCGCGACCGGCAGCCCCATCAGCAGCGCCGAGCGCGGATTGCCGCCGACCGCATATACGTTGCGTCCGAAGCGCGTGAAATGGGCGACATAGATCGCGGCCGCGAGCGCCACGAGCGCGATCAGCACGTTCGCCGATACCGAACCGACGCCAACATTGAGACGGAACGCGGAGATCGCCTTGAACGTCGGATCGGTGATCGTGATCGACTGCGTCGTGATCAGAAAGCACAGGCCACGCGCGAAGAACATCCCCGCCAGCGTCACGATGAACGCCTGCAGGCGGAAGTAGTGAATCAGCGCGCCCTGCACCGCGCCGAACACCGTGCCCATCAACAGCACGATCGGAATGATCAGCCACACCGACACGTGCATGTGCTCGGACAGCACGGCTGCGACGATCGTCGTCAGCGCGACGATCGAGCCCACCGACAGATCGATGCCGCCCGACACGATCACGAACGTCATGCCGATCGCGACGATCAGCAGGAACGCGTTATCGACGAGCAGATCGAGCAGCACCTGCCATGAGAAGAAGCCTGTGTACATCACCGAACCAAAGCCGAATAGCGCGCAGAACAGCAGGACCGTCACCGCGATCGGCAGCGTGCGCGGATCGATCACGCGGGCGAGTGCTTCGAGAAAGCGCGTCATCGTGCCACCCCGCGCGATTTGACGAGCGACGCGCCGAACGACACCGCGAGCGCGCGCGCCGCAGGCGACTGGATCACGCTGACCGCGAGCACGACGGCCGCCTTGACGACGAGCGTCGCTTCCGGCGGCACGCCGATCGAATAAGTCGTGTACGTGAGCGTCTGGATGATCAGCGCACCGAGCACGGTGCCCGCGAAACTGAAGCGGCCGCCGAGCAGCGACGTGCCGCCGAGCGTCACGGCAAGAATCGCGTCGAGCTCGAGCAGCAGGCCAGCGTTGTTGCCGTCCGCGCTGCGCACGTTCGAGCTGATCAGGATGCCCGCCAGCGCCGCGGTCAAGCCCGAGAAGCTATACACCGCGAACACGATCGCCTTCGAGCGCAAGCCGACGAGTCGGGTCGCGACCGGGTTCACGCCGATCGCGCGAATGAACAGGCCAAGCGCCGTGCCCTCGACCAAAGCGGCGGTCGCCAGCACGGCTACGGTCGCGATCCATACCGAGCACGGCACGCCGAGCCAGTAGCCGCCGCCGACGAACAGATAGCCGGGCGCACCGATCGGGATGATCTGCCCGGCGGTCAGCAGTTGCGCGATGCCGCGGCCGGCGACCATCAGAATCAGCGTCGCGATGATCGGCTGCATGCCGACGAACGCGACGAGCAGCCCGTTCCACATGCCGCTCAAGATGCCGACGACGAGCGCGGCCACGAGCGCCTGCACGATCAGCGCACCGCTCGGCACGGCCTGAGTCGCGAGTATCGTCGCGGCCGCGGCGCCCGCGATCGCGACCACCGCGCCGACCGAGATGTCGATGCCGCGCGTCGCGATCACGAGCGTCATGCCGATCGCGACCAGCACCAGCGGCGCCGCGCGATTCAGAATGTCGATCGGCGCGCCGAACAGGTGACCGTCGAGCGTGCGCAGCGCGAGAAAATGCGGATTGACCAGCAGGTTCAGTCCGCACAGCAACAGCAGCGTCACGCACGGCCACAGCAGCGGCCGCTCGACGCCGTCGCGCGCGAACCAGTTCGATAGCTTCATTCGCCGCTCCCTGCGATGAGTCGGTAGATGTTGTCTTCGTTCGATGCCTTGCCGGCCACCTCGGCGATCTTGCGGCGATCGCGCAGCACCGCGACGCGATGGCTGACGCGCAGCACCTCGCTGATCTCCGACGAGATGAACAGGATGGACAGGCCGTTCGCGCACAGCGCGAGCAGCCGGTCCATGATGTCGAACTTCGCGGCGACGTCGATGCCGCGGGTCGGCTCGTCGAGGATCAGCAGTTTCGGATCGGTCGCCAGCCAGCGCGCGAGCAGCGCCTTCTGCTGGTTGCCGCCGGACAGGAGCGCGATCGGCTGCTCGGCGTCGGACGCCTTGATGCCGAGCCGCTCGATCCACGTATCGGCGAGTTCGCGCGCGCGTTGCCGGCTGATCTTGCGCCACCAGCCGCGCCGCGCCTGCAACGCGAGCATGATGTTTTCACGAATCGACAGCTCGGCGACGATGCCTTCCTTCTTGCGGTCTTCCGCGCAATAGCCGATGCCGTGGCGCACCGCGTCGTGCGGCGTGCGCAGCCGCACGGGACGCCCTTCGACGAGGATCGTGCCGCTGTCCGCGCGATCCGCGCCGAACAAGAGACGTGCGGTTTCGGTGCGCCCCGAGCCGAGCAGTCCCGCGAGGCCGAGTATCTTGCCGGCGTGCACTTCGAGATCGATCGGCTGTAGCGTGCCGCGACGGCCGACGCCGCGCAGTTCGATGAACGGCTGCTTGGCCGTTGCCGTTGCTTGCTCCGGGTGATCGTGCGCGATCTCCTGCAGATCGTCGGCGGCCTGACCTTCGTGCGCCGCTTCGCGCAGACGCGCGCTCATGCGCTCGTGGCCGACCATCTTCGCGACCAGTTGATCCGCGGACAGATCGCGTGCCAGATATTCACCTTCGCGCTCGCCGTTGCGCATCACCGTGATGCGATCGGAGATCGCGTAGGTCTGCTCGATGAAATGCGTGACGAACAGGATCGCGATGCCCGATTGCTTGAGATGGCGAAGGATTTTGAAAAGCTGCGCGACTTCGCTGTCGTCGAGGCTCGAAGTCGGCTCGTCGAGAATCAGCACGCGCGCATCGACTGACAACGCTCGCGCGATCGCGACCATCTGCTGCACGGCGATCGGATAGGCGTCGAGCGAGCGCGTGACGTCGAGCGACACGTCGAGGCGCGCGAGCGCTTCCTGCGCGCGCCGCTTGATGTCGGGCCAGTCGATCGCGCCGAAGCGGCGCGGCTGCCGGCCCGCGAAGATGTTCTCCGCGACCGACAGATTCGGGCACAGGTTCACTTCCTGGTACAGCGTGCGCACGCCGGCCGCCTCGGCTTCCTGCGGCGACGCGAACGCGACCACCTCGCCGCCGAGGCGGATCGTGCCGGCATCGGGTGCGAGCACGCCGGTGAGCACGTTGATCAACGTGGATTTGCCGGCGCCGTTCTGGCCCATCAGCGTATGGACCTCGCCGGGAAACAGGCGGAAGTCGACGTGTTGCAGCGCCTTCACGCCCGGAAATGTCTTGCTGACGCCGGAGGTCGCCAGGATCGGTTCGCGCGCGCTCGTGTCATTCTGTTGGCTTCGCGCACCCGGCGACGTGCCGCGCTGCGGCTGGTCCGGCTGAGTCGGTTCGGTAGCGGATTGGGTCATGGACCTCGCTCGATCGGCTATGCATGGTTCGGCAGGCCCCAGCGGCATGCTCCCGCGGACGCAGGCTCCTGAAAAGAGACCGCCCGCTGCAGAAGGAAGCAGCCCGGGCGGTCAGGCACCACTGGAGAAACCTGTTCGATGCGTCCGTACTGCACATCTCCTTCGCGCCGTGGGCCGCGTCGGCCCGGGCGCCTGAACACCGCACACGCCGCGGCACTCGCGCGAGCGATGCCGCGGCGGCGTTGCGCGCCGCGTCAGTACTTACGCGACGGCAAAGTTTGCGCAGCGACGCTCATCGGGAAGACAGTCTCCTGAGTCAGGATGCGCTTCGGCAGCGGCTTGCCAGCCACCACGTCTTTCACCGCCGTCATCAGCTGCGGTCCGAGCAGCGGGCTGCACTCGACGTCGACGTTGATCTTGCCGGCGGCCATCGCCTGGAAGCCGCCCTTGGTCGCGTCGAACGAAACCACCACGACGTCCTTGCCCGGATGCATGCCGGCTTCTTCCATCGCCTGGATCGCGCCGAGCGCCATGTCGTCGTTGTGAGCATAGACAACGTTGATCTTGTTGCCGTAGGTTTTGATGAACGCTTCCATCACCTGCTTGCCGCCGGCAAGCGTGAAGTCGCCGCTTTGCGACGCGATGATCTTGAACTTCGGATCGCTCTTGATCACTTCGATCAGACCCGAGTGGCGGTCATTCGCCGGCGCGGAGCCGACCGTGCCTTGCAGCTCGGCGATGTTGATCGGACCTTTATCGTTCTTGTAGTTCTCCTCGAGCCACTTGCCGCCGCGTCGTCCTTCTTCGAGGAAGTCCGAGCCGATCATCGTCACGTACAGCGACGGGTCCTTTACGTCGATGTTGCGGTCGGTCAGGATCACCGGAATCTTCGCCGCCTTGGCTTCGAGCAGCACCGGTTCCCAGCCCGATTCGACAACCGGCGAGAACGCGATTACGTCGACCTTCTGCGCGATATACGAGCGGATCGCCTTGATCTGGTTTTCCTGCTTCTGCTGCCCGTCGGAGAATTTGAGGTTGATACCGGCTTCCGTCGCTGCCGACTTCACCGATTCGGTATTCGCGGTGCGCCATGCGCTTTCCGCACCGACTTGCGCAAAACCGAGCGTTATTTTCTTGTCTTCGGCATGCGCGCCTGGCGTGGCCAGCGTTAGCACTCCGAGACTCGCGGAAAGCGCGAGCGCGCCCAGAGCGCGACACGCGGCACGTCGTGTATTCGCCATGACAGTCTCCAATCGTTGTTGTGTAGACGACCCAGCGGTCAGCCCGGCCCTCGTGGCCCTCACGGCGCATGGATCGTGATGTAGCGTACTGTGCGACGCGTTACCCGTCCAATCATATGATTCGCGCCCTCGATACCAATTTTGGTATAGCGCGCCGATCAGAGCATTGCCGCTCGCTGATTTAGGTCGGCGTGACTCTCGGGGTGACCCAGCGAAACGTCAGATTGATGCGCTCGCCGCTCACGCGCGGCTCCTTCGGCACCCGATGGCGCCACTGCGCCTGGGTGTCGCCCTTCATCACGAGCAGGCTGCCGCCCTTCAGCGAGAACGATTGCACGACGCCACTGCGGTTGTGTTGCAGATCGAACCTGCGCGCGACGCCGAGACTCACCGACGCGATCACCGGTTGCTTGCCGAGTTCGGGCTCGCGGTCCGCATGCCACCCCATGCTGTCGGCGCCGCTGCGGTAGCGATTTAGCAGCACGCTGTTAAAACGCGCGCCGCTGGTCGCCTCCGCGGCGGCCTTCAGTTCAGCGACGGCGGGCGTCCACGCTTGCGGCACGTTGCGGATGCCCGAGTAGACATACACCGCGTCTGGCTCGCCCTGCCAGGCGGTCAGACGCGGCAGTGCAACACGGCCGCCAGGCGTGCCCATCATGTCCTGGCGCCATTGCACTTCGTCGATCAGGCGGGCGAGCAGGCGTTCGGCGTCGGCCGGTCCGAGCCAGTCGGGATACCAGTCGACGTCGGGGGTCGGCAGGTCGTTGAAAAGATCAGTGTTCATCGGAATGCCTGGATGCAAGCGGACGAGTCAGTACCTTGGCTATTATGGCGACGACGGCTCACGCGCTGATTCACGCGCCTTGCTCTTTCATTCGACGCGGCTCTGCGCGTTCCCTCTATTCTTTCGCACGGGTCGCTTCCATGACACTTTCCGATCAGGCGCTCGCGCAGCTCTTTCGCGACGCGCGTACGCACAACGGCTGGCAGAACAAACCGATCGACGACGCCGTGCTGCGCGAGTTGATGGAGCTCGTCCTGCTCGGCCCGACCTCGGCCAATTCGAGTCCGGGCCGCTTCGTGTTCGTCAGGACGCCGGAGGGCAAGGAGAAACTGCGCCCGGCGTTGTCGGCCGGCAATCTCGAGAAAACGATGGCCGCGCCCGTCACGGTGATCGTCGCCATGGACATGGCCTTCTACGAGCAGCTGCCGAAACTGTTTCCGCATGCCGATGCGCGCAGCTGGTTCGTCGGCAACGAGCGGTTGATCGCGGACACGGCATTTCGCAATTCGACGCTGCAAGGCGGCTATCTGATTCTCGCCGCGCGTGCGCTCGGGCTCGACACCGGGCCGATGTCGGGCTTCGATCAGGCCAAGGTCGACGAAGCGTTCTTTGCGGGCACGCCGGTGAAGTCGAACTTCCTGATCAATCTCGGCTATGGCGATCCGTCCAGGCTGTTTCCTCGCAGCCCGCGTTTTTCGTTCGACGAAGCGGCGCGGATAATGTGAAGGTGCGTTGATGATGGATGGCGCGGCGGGTGTCGCGCCTCGCGTTGCATCGAATCTCGTCAGGTTAGCAGCGCGATATAAAACACCACGGTGCCGATCAACGCGCCGACGAAGCAGAAGCCCTCATCGGCTTCGTCGCCATTCGAGCGCAGCCACGCGCCGACCGCGCCGAACAGGCCCGCGATGCCGAGCGCGACACACACCATCACGACATCGAACAGCGCGCTTTTGCCGAGTTCGGAGAAATCGATGCCGCGCACGCCGATGTAAAGCGCAATTGCCATCAGCGAAATGCCGACGAGCGGCAGCATCACATGGCTACCCTCGTATCCGACATGATGCGCATGATGCGCATGATGCACGTCGTCCGCGTGATGCCACAGGTGGCCCGGTTTGAGCAGCTTCATGGTGTGCCTCCCCCCGCCGATCTTCTCCGGCGACAGATCCAGTCATGCCCGAAGCGCGCTGCG
Source organism: Paraburkholderia sp. BR10923 (assembly GCF_040948765.1). Taxonomy (NCBI): domain Bacteria; kingdom Pseudomonadati; phylum Pseudomonadota; class Betaproteobacteria; order Burkholderiales; family Burkholderiaceae; genus Paraburkholderia; species Paraburkholderia sp. BR10923. The sequence continues at coordinate 162,750 of NZ_JBFPKO010000019.1, forward strand.
CTGCCCCGGCAACAGGCTGTTTGGTTCCAAGCATACTCCACGCATGAATACAATTCAAAGCCCATTTAATTCGTTTGCATAGGCATCAAATGCTTCGCGCGTGCCCTTGTAAGTATGTGCTGAGCACGGAATGCGCCTGTCCCCGGCGAAGCGCTGTCGTGGCGCGTCCCGGCGCCTTCCGGCGGGCGTCTCGTGCGGTGCGGGAGCATGAATATTGCAGCCACGGCAAGGGACCCAACATGTCGGTAGAATGATTCGCCGCGTTCGCTAACCGTCGCGCACGCAAGCACTGCCCGCCAACGGATCGCCGCCCCGCTGTCGCTGTCATGCCGGCCCTTTGGCCCCCTTCCCGTCCTGATCCTCTTTATGCGACGTTCATCGTTTCTTGTCCGCATCATCCTGATTGGCATCCTGCTGCATATCTACGTTGGATTGCGCCTGATTCCCGACATGCCGATCGACTCGGCCGGCCGCGGACTGTGCGTGCTGTGGCTCCTGCTGTCGATCTACCTGATTCCGGTCGGCATGATGGCGCGCGGCTTCAAGCGCCAGCCGCTCGGCGACCGGCTCGCGTGGGTTGGCCTGCTCGCGATGGGCTTCTTCTCGTCGCTGCTGGTACTGACCTTCGCGCGCGATCTGATGCTGGCGTCGCTGCTGACGATCGACGCGATCTGGCCGAACACGCTCACGATCGCGCATTGGCGCACCGGCTCGGCGGCGGCGGTGCCGCTGCTCGCGCTGCTGTCGACGCTGATCGGCCTCGTCAACGCGCGCCGTCGCGCGCGTGTCGTCACGATCGAAGTACCGATCGACGATCTGCCTGCCGAGCTCGACGGCTTCACGATCGTGCAGATCAGCGATATCCACGTCGGCCCGACGATCAAGGGCCGCTATGTCGACGCGATCGTCGACGCGGTGAACCGGCTCGAGCCGGATCTGATCGCGGTGACGGGCGATGTCGTCGACGGCAGCGTGCCGCAGTTGAGCCGGCATACGCAGCCGCTGTCGCGGCTCGCCGCGCGGCACGGCGCGTTTCTCGTGACCGGCAATCACGAGTACTACTCCGACGCGAACTCGTGGATCGCTGAATTCCGCCGGCTCGGCTTGCGGGTGCTGCTGAACGAACACGTGATCGTCGATCATGACGGCGCGCGCGCCGTGATCGCCGGCGTCACCGATTACTCGGCGGGTCATCACGATCCCGCGCATCGCAGCGACCCGGTCGCGGCGCTCGCCGGCGCGCCGGGGGACGTGCTGATCAGGGTGCTGCTCGCGCATCAGCCGCGCTCGGCCGAAGCGGCCGCGGCGGCCGGCTTCACGCTGCAGTTGTCGGGTCATACGCACGGTGGTCAGTTCTTTCCGTGGAATTTCTTCGTGCGGCTGCAGCAGCCGTTTACGGCGGGCCTCGCGCGTCTGGACGGACTATGGGTTTATACGAGTCGCGGCACGGGCTATTGGGGACCGCCCAAACGACTCGGCGCGCCTTCGGAGATCACACGGTTGAGACTCGTACCGGCCGAACCCGATTGAACTCAACATTCGCAGTCCGGAGCAATTAATTGCAGCCTTTCAGCATTAAGGCTAGGGCAACACTAAATGCACACTCCGTGCCGCTCGCGGCTTGACTGATCTTTGCGCAGCCCTCTAAAATTCGCGCAATTCTTCTAACTGGAATCATGATCTTGGACAGTAGCAGTTGTACGAGCCGAGTATCGATTTGCCCGCTCGCCTGAGCCCCAGGATTTCCGCGTCAGTCTTTTCTGTCGCCGTCCTGCCCTCGGGCTCGATGGCGCATGTCGCTCTCATTTCATTGTCATTCGCGTACTGGCGGTAAAGCACGGCGTGGCTCGATGCCATGCCGATGCCGCACGCTCCGGCCGCTGCACTTGTGTGCGCGCGTACTTCGTCCCGCCGCATGCACTTGCCGTGCACGAGGTAGACGATCTGGTGTTCTCACGCGTAGGCTTCACACTGCGACAGCGCGCACGCCAACCTTTCTGAACGATGACACTCGAATTCTTCCTGCGGCTTCTGACCGCTTTTGCTTGCGGCGTCGCAATCGGCCTCGAACGACAGATGCGCCAGCGCACCGCCGGCCTGCGCACGATCACGCTCGTGGCGAGCGGCGCGTGCCTGTTCGTCACGCTCGGCGTGCTGACCGGCAACGGCGTCAGCGGCATTACGCAGATTGCGGCCTATGTGGTGTCGGGCGTCGGCTTTCTCGGTGGCGGCGTCATCATGCGCGACAAGGGTTCGATCCAGGGGATCAACACCGCGGCGACGCTGTGGTGCTCGGCGGCCGTCGGCGTATTGAGCGGCGCGGGACATTACGGACCGGCGTTCGCCGGCACCGCGGTCGTGCTGCTGGCCAACACCGTACTGCGCGAAGTGAGCCGGATGATCAACCAGACACCGGTTTCAAACGCCGACCTCGTGCGCGAGTACGTGCTGACGATCGTCTGCCGCGAAGCCGACGAGATCCACATTCGCACCGCGATTTCCAACTCGATGTACTCGGCGCCGCTGTCTTTCCAGAGCCTGACCAGCGAGGATGTCGAGGACGAGCCGGCGCGCATTCGCGTGACGGCGACGCTGACGATGCATCCGAAGGATCAATCGAAGCTCGAACAGATGGCCAGCCGCCTGAGCATGGAAAAGAGCGTCTCCAGCGTCAGTTGGACCGCGCGGGAAGCGGAACCGACACCGGAGTGAAGCGCTGTGCACAAGTCTCCTCTGTTCGCGCGCATCGTCTACACTTAGCTTGCAGCAGATTCAGATAGTGTTAATTCCGCGTCCCGAACGTGGACCGTCCCATAACCTTCGACTAAGCTCTGTCACCGTGATTTGTTCACACTCAACCAGGGAGTCTCGAATATGGAACACGGCATCATTGCATGGCTCATCATCGGCGCGATTGCTGGCTGGCTCGCGGGCGTATTGGTCAAGGGTGGCGGCTTCGGCCTGATCGTCGACATCATCGTCGGGATCATCGGGGCGTTCATCGGCGGTTGGCTCGCGGGCGTGCTGCATATCTCGATCGGCAGCGGCTGGATCGCCTCGATCATCACCGCGGTGATCGGCGCGGTCATTCTGCTGTTTATTATCCGGCTCGTGCGACGAGGCTCCTGAGCACAGCATTCGATTTCATCAAGCGCCAGCGGGCTCGTGCCGCTGGCGCTTTTTTATTGCCTGTTTCTGCTGCTTTTATCGCGGCGATTGTGTGCGCTGTGGCCGTTGCACATCAGGCCGGCAGCATCGAGCCGGTATCGCGCAGCCGCGTATGCCATGCAAACGCCTGATCGAGGCAATGCGGGGTCTGCCCTCCCCAACGCAACGCATCGCGGTAGTAGTCGCGCAACAGTTCGCGATACCGCGGGTGTACGCAATGCTCGAGGATCAGCGTCGCACGTTCGCGCGGTGCGAGGCCGCGCAGGTCGGCGAGACCTTGCTCGGTGACGACGACGTCGACGTCGTGTTCGTTGTGGTCGCAATGCGGCACCATCGGCACGATGCTCGAGATGCGGTCGTCCTTCGCGGTCGACTTGGTCGCGAACACCGCGCACGACGCATTGCGCGCAAAGTCGCCCGAGCCGCCGATGCCGTTCATCATGTGCGTGCCGCCGACATGCGTCGAATTGACGTTACCGTAGATATCGAATTCGAGCGCGGTATTGAGCGCGATCAGACCGAGCCGCCGAATCACCTCGGGATGGTTGCTGACTTCCTGCGGACGCAGCACGAGCCGGTCGCGATAGCGCTCGATATCGCCGAACACCTGCGCCTGCCGCGCGGCCGACAACGTGATCGACGCGCCGGACGCGAACGCGACCTTGCCGGCGTCCATCAGATCGAACGTCGAATCCTGCAAGACTTCTGAATAGATTTCGAACACATCGAAAGGCGAATCGACGAAGCCCGCCAGCACCGCGTTGGCGATCGTACCGATGCCAGCCTGCAACGGCGGCAACTGCTTCGGCATGCGGCCACGCGTGACTTCGTGCTGGAAAAATTCGATCAAGTGGCCGGCGATCAACGCGGTTTCGCGATCCGCGGGCAGCACGGTGGACGGGCTGTCGGCCATGTCAGTGATCACGATCGCCGCGATTTTCTCCGGCGGAATCTCGATCGCGGGTGTGCCGACGCGATCCTGCGCGCGCACGATCGGCAGCGGCTCGCGATGCGGCCGGCGCCCCGGAATCCAGATGTCGTGCAGGCCTTCGAGCTCGAGTGGCTGCGCAAGATTGATCTCGACGATCACCTTGTCCGCGAGAATCGCGAAGCTCGCCGAATTGCCGACTGAAGTTGTCGGCACGATACCGCCGCTTTCCGTGATCGCGGCGGCCTCGATGATCGCGACATCGAGCTTGCCGAGCTGGTTCGCGCGCAGCATCTCAACGGTCTCGGACAGATGCTGATCGACGAACATCACTTCGCCGCGATTGATTGCGTCGCGCAGCGTCTTGTCCACCTGAAACGGCAAACGGCGCGCGAGCACGTGCGCTTCGGTCAGCATGCGGTCGACGTCATGACCGAGCGAGGCGCCCGTCATCAGCGTGATGCGCAGCGGCTCGCCCAACTGGCGCGCACGCTCGGCAAGCGCGACCGGCACCGCTTTCGCGTCGCCCGCGCGCGTGAAACCGCTTGCGCCAACGCGCATGCCGTCGTGTATCAGAAGCGCCGCGTCGGCGGCCGTGGTGATTTTTCCGCGCAGCGCGGTGCAGCGAATTCGGTCTTCGTACATGAAAGGGAGTCTCTCCATAGTCGCCAGCTCCGTCTACTGGTGCGCACGTCTGCGGTGTGCTTCGCTCAATAGGCGGTAGCCGCACCCGCTGCGGCGTCTCGATCGGACGGCGTCGCGAGCAGGTGTTGGGTCGCGTGACAGGTCCGCGACAGGTGTTGCGCGTGAAGCAGCCGGACTCAGCTGCCGAAGAAGATGTTGCAGAAGCTCATCGGGCCAACGCATTCGTCGGCTTTCGCTTTCGGCGCTTCCGCATGCTTGCGCGCGGCACCCTTATCGGCGCGCCGGCTATCCGCTTGCGCAACCTGCTGGTCCGGCGCGGCCGGCGCCGTCTGTGCATAGGCGGCGGCAGCGGTAGACAAAGAACAGGCGATCAGGATCAACTTCAAGACTTTCATCTCATTCTCCAGGGCTTACAACTACTGCGACGCCTACTGCGAGGCAGTGACGGCACTATATGACCGTCATCAACGCGGATTAACGGGGCCGGCCGGAAGAGATCTTTCCATATGGCAGAAGAATCCACGAAGCATTGCTCAGCGACGATTGAACGGCGCGTCTTTGTCGAGCAACGCGCTACGAATGAAGTGCAAACAGCTCAGGATCCGCTGCAGATCGTGACGCCGGTCGCGCTCGGCATGCACGGTCCGCAGCATGTCTTGCGCGAGCCAGGTGGCCGAGCGCACGGTGACGAGTGCGCGTTCGAGCGAACCGCGACCGGGGCGTTCGAAAAGCCGGGCGAGATCGTCGCAGGTGTGTTCGATCACGCTGCGCCAGCGCGGCTGAAGGATGTCGGCATAATTCGCGCGCGCGGTTTCGTTGCGCAGATCGATGACGGCGTGACCTACTTCGATCGTCGCGAGCATCCAGCGAAGTGCGTCGCGCCGTCGTCGCGAACGACGTGTCAGCAGCACGCGCAGTTGTGAAGTCAGATCGTGCGTGCCCGCCTGGAAACGTCGGTTCAGTCCCGGCAGAGCCTCCTTGCATGCCGATACCGTCTGCGCCCGCAGGTCGCCCATGATCCGGTCGATCAGCCAGCGCATATCGGCGGGAAAGACCACCGCGAATGCAACAGCCGCGAGCAGCATCGACGCGGTCAGCGCGATGCCGTTGTTGATCAGCAGATCAGGCACGTAGGTGACGACGTTATCCGGTCCGGCCAGCAGACAGAAGAACACCGAAAAGCCGATGCCAAACCCCGCTGCGCCGCGACGTGTCGCGATGAATGCGCCGAGTGCGAGCACCGGCGCGAGTGCCGCGCAAAGCAGCGGGAAACCATCGATGTTGGGATACACGTAGCACATGAACGCGTAGCCGGTCAGCGTCGCGAGCACCGCGCCGATCGCCATCTGCATGGCCATCCTGGTAGCGCTCGGCGCGGTGGACGTCAACGCACAGACCAGCGTTGCGCCGATCACGGCAAGGCCGCCGCTCGGCCAGTTGGTCGCGATCCAGAACGCGCCGGCGATCCCGATGACGACAGCCGAGCGCAGAAACGTGAACAATACGGCGAAGTGGTTTGTGTGGCTGATCGGTCTGCTCGTGCAGTCGCTCTTATTTGGGCTCGAGCCGCGTCGCAGGCTTTGCTGCCAGCTTTCTGATTTGCGCCGCAAGCTTGCATAGGTTTGCGAATAATTCATCCATTCGCCCACGAATCGATACAGCAATTCGGCTGCCGTGTCGAAGTCCGCAAGCGATTCCGCGGACGCGGCTTCGAGGGGCCGCCTCGTTTCGCGTACCCGGCGTGGCAGGTTTGCTCGAAAGAGGCGCAGATCGGCTGCTGCGTGCGAGGCTTCGACGCCTGCTTCAACTGGTGCTTGTGCTTCGAACAAGGCTCCGAGTTCGTCGAGGTATGGATCGATGGCCGCGAGTATCGACACTGCGCCGCTCGCACGCAACCGTTTGAGCAACTGATTCAGCGCATGCAGACGTGCGCATGCATCCATGAATTCGCTATTCAGGCGCGCCAGATGCGCACTGCGCGAGCGCATCGCCGGGTCTTCGAATGCGACGAACGTACGCGTTGCTTCGAAGCCAGCGATTTCGTCGACGAAATCCGCGAACCGCCGTTCGAACTGATGGCGCTCGAGCCCGCGTGCGAGCACATCGACAGCCAAGGCAGTAAAATCCGCGTACCTGATCTGAAGGTTACGTCGTAGCGCCAGGCTTGAGCGTTGCGGCAGCAGCAATGCGCTGACCGCGCTGGAACACACGATGCCAACCGCCACTTCCGCCGCGCGCGCGAGTGCTGCGAGGAACAGTCCCTCGGGCGTCGTCACGTTCGGAATGCCGATCAGCGCGGCGGTGTAACCGGCGAGCACAAAACCGTACCATCTGAAATGCCGATACCGGACCGCCGCAGCAATACAGGCGCTCACCCACGCGATCATGCCGAGCATGTACAGTTCGGGCTGCTGGGCGTACAGCCCGCCGAGCACGAGCGCGGCCGCGGTCCCTACCGCCGTTCCGAGAATCCGGTAGAAGCTCTTCGCGAGCACCATGCCACTGAACGGTTGCATCAACACAAAGACGGTCGTCATCGCAATGCGCGGCTGCTGCAAATCGAGCAGCATCGCGATGCCCAGCGCCAGCAGCCCGGCGGTTACCGTCTTCAGCAGATGAAGCCAGGTCAGACCGTCGCTGCTGGCCCAGTCACGCAAGACCCGGTTGAGTTTGGCTCGACCGAGTCGTCGCCGCATGAGACCGCGCGGACCGAAGAAATCCGACGACGGTTCGATCGCATGATCGGGTTTCATCTGAAAACAGTGCACCCCACGTGGTCGCTGAGAGAGCCTCCGGGCAGAATCGCTGACACCGACAGGCGAGGCGCCGATTGTAGGAGTCCCCGTTGCACGCATTAAGACGACGAGTGCAGAACATCTGTTCCAAAACAGACAACAATAGTGCCCCGGGACTGACGGAAAATATGATCCTGGTCATGAAACAGAAGGTTTGATGGACACGCTACAAAATATGCGAGTGTTCGTGCGCGTGGTTGAAGCCGGCAGCTTCACCGCGGCCGCGCAATCGCTCAATTCAACGACCGGCGCGATGTCTCGCGCGGTCTCGGAACTTGAAGCACACCTGCGCACGCGCCTGCTGAATCGATCGACTCGTCGGCTTGCGTTGACCACCGCCGGCGAGCGCTATCTGAAGCGATCGCAGCAGATCCTCGCGGATGTCGATATCGCGGAAGAAGAAGCCAGTTGCGCACACGAGCGACCAACCGGCGCGCTGCGCATGCATAGCTTTGCGAGCATCGGCCAGCACTACGTCCTGCCGGCTATTTCGCGTTATCGCGAGCTTTATCCTGATGTGACCGTCGAGTTGACGCTGTCACAGCGCATGCCTGATCTGTTCGAGGGCAGCGCCGATGTGGCCGTGATCGGCGCGTCGATGCTGCCGAATTCGGACCTCATATCGTTTCCGCTGGGGACGACGTTCAGCATTCTGTGCGCATCGCCGGCTTACGTGCGCGCGCACGGCGCGCCGCAAGAACCGGCTGACCTTGCGCATCACGAGTGTCTGATCCTTCATACGCCGGCGTTCCCGCCACATGAATGGACGCTCGACGGCCCGAACGGCAGTGAGTTGATGGAAGTCGACGGACCCGTGCATGTGAACATCGCGGAATCACTGATCGTGGCGATCCGCGAAGGCATGGGCATCGGCATGGTGCCGCTCTACGCGGCCATTTCCGGGTTGCGCGATGGCACGCTGGTTCGCGTGTTGCCAGAATATACGCTGCAGAAGACGACTGTTTATGCGCTCTATCCGTCGCGCAAATTCATCGATGCAAAGACGCGCACGTGGGTCGAATTCTTGCGCTCGCATCTGCCCAAGGTGATTGCGCGCGACGAAGCGTTGCTTGCCGAGGTGGCGCAAATGGGATGCGTAGATGACTCAGTGCAGATGGGTGGAGTTGTCGTCCCTGTCACTCAGGACATGCGGACACCGTTAGGTCTATGAACTCGCTGCAGCACGCCTGGACTCGCGCGGCGAGCGGATTTCAGGGCTTTACGCGGGTGGCGCTCATTGAAGTGTTAAATACATGAGAGCGCCGTTGGCGCGTCAGGCTTGGCCATATGCGCGACGTAGTTTCCGTCGATAAACGGGCTACTTTCGCCAGTGGCTGGCAACGCCGTCCGGCCACGCGTATTGTTTGCCCTCGGTCGAGCATCTTGCTTTTGATTTCGGCCGCGTAAACGCAGAAACCCCACCGCTGGGCGGTGGGGTTTCTGGCTTTGGGGGAGCCTGACGATTACCTACTTTCACACGGGCAATCCGCACTATCATCGGCGTGGAGTCGTTTCACGG